>NZ_JBEEAB010000028.1:0-75692 GCF_040120725.1 Actinopolymorpha sp. B9G3
AAGAAGGGCTTCATTTATTCCGAACGACACGCGCCGACATAGTCAAGATTTGGTTATTACAAGAAATCGTCGAGGTCGCTCCACGCGCACCAAACCGAGCCCACCACCTCACGAAATTTGAGACAGATCCCGAGAACCCACTCGTAATGCGCCGCTCGGATGTGGCAGCCACTTCACCATGATCAGGCACGGGTTTCCAGGGACTGAAAAGCGAAGGTGCGGTTCGATCCCGTCCCAGACCACCCAGCCTGACCAGGCCAGATAGCGAAGCGGACTCCCCACCTGCGCCCTGTCTGCCCTGCCATGGCGTACGCCCGGGGAATATTGTGACGCGATGGATGACTTTCCGCCTCGCCACGTCGTCTGCGCTGGAGCAGTGGTGGTGCAGAGTGGTCGCTACCTTCTCGTTCGCGAGGCACGAGGACGTCATGCGGGTCGATGGGGGATCCCATGGGGGTTCGTCGACAGCGGCGAACTACCTGATGCCGCCGCCGAACGCGAGTGCCTGGAAGAGGCGGGCATTCGTGTGACGGTCGACGGGCTGCTCGGCGTCCAGGCCCTTCCGGGAGCCAACGGCGGTCTGGCGTTCGTGTTCGCCGCTCACCCAACGTCTGACGGGGAACCACGGCCAGACGGAGACGAGACAGACGCAGCGGCGTACGTCTCACTCGAGGAGATGAACCAACTTCCTGTCGACCGCTGGTGCCACTGGATGGCCGAACGTGCACTGGACGCCCGCGCACCAATCAGCCAGTCTCTGGACAACCCGTACTCAATGTCGGCATGGCTAGCACCGAGTTAGCCGCGCCTTCGCCGAAAGGGCCATTCCCATGACGATCCGGCACTTCACCGCGTCCGCCGTCGTCCTCGACGACACCGACCGGGTGCTGCTCGTGCACCACAACAAGCTGGGTAAATGGCTCTACCCTGGAGGACACGTCGACCCGAACGAGACCCCGGCAGAGGCCGCGGTGCGCGAGGTCTTGGAGGAAACCGCCGTGCAGGCGGTCGTGCTCGGCGAGCCCGCATTTACCCACGCCGCCGTGGATGGCCATGCTGCCCCGTGGGCGGTCATTGAGATGGACGTGACCGACTCCAAGGTCGGCGCGCACCGGCACATCGACTTCGTGTACGTGTGCCGCGCCTCCGGCGGAGAGCTGGCCGCGCAGCCGGAGGAAGTCGCCGGCGCCCGGTGGGTGCCCGTCGGCGATGTAGCCGCGCTTGCCACCCCGACCGAACTGCCCGAGTTGGTCGCGGCCGCGGCGCAATGGGCGAAAACCCAGCGATAGCACCGGATCGAACACGAAGGGTCCGCCTTGCGTCGTCCGCATCTCGCCAGAGGTTGCCTTGGTCGCCGCACCGCTGCCGGCCCGTATGTACGATCCTTCCGGCAGGTCGGCCGAGGGCTGGCGGCCGTGCCACGTGACTGCGCACACGCTCGTGGTGCTCAGCTCGACGAGCCGGGAAGCCGCGCCGGCTCCTTTCGGATGTCCGTTGCGAGAATGGCTGACGTCAGCTCGCCCAGGCCGATGGGCAAGATCAGGGTCCTGTCTCCTCCGCAGCTCACGGACCGCGCGGCAACCACGTGGGGTTTTGTCCCTCTCGGTACGACCACCCGGAGTAATCCACTGTCGATGCGATCCAGCTCTCTCTGGGTCCAGCATGCCGAACAGGAGAACCTGCTCGCGGTCGTCGACAACAATCACGCGTCCGTGTTGCGCGGAATGCTCTCGGCGGTCACCTTGGCCCAATCTCTCTGCTCAACGACTTCATGAAGCACCAAGCTACCGCTCGGCCCTCCTCCCCGAACGCGTGCAACCGCTGACCGACAGCGCCGTTCGACCGAAGGCCGACAGGTTAACTGGGCCATTAGCGGGCCATTAACCGAGGACAACAAGGGGTACTCCAGGCCGCTCCAGCCGCTTGCCCACGCCGGAGATCGGGCTATGAGCGCCGCAGAAGTACGTTTCCCAAGCTGACAGTCTCCGTGCCCTCCGCGTGCCCCAAGCCAGGCCGATCATGGTCCGCAGCGGTCAATGGCGGTCACGTCGAGCTGACTCCGACGCCGCGATGATCCACGCTCAGCGCAGCGGGAGCTTGCGAGGGTCCTTTGCTGGGCAGGCGATGAGAGACTGTCCTATGGCTGACAGCGTGCCTTCCCGTCCTGCTCTGACAGTGCCACTGCCAACGGCCCGGCTTGTCCTTCGCGCTGTCCAGCCAGACGACGACCCGATGCTCACTCGGATCTGGACTGACCCAGATGTTCGCCGGTACATGGGTGGACCGCTCTCGTCGGAGGTCGTTCGGCATCGCAACGGCGACTTCGTAGGTAAGCCTGGCAAGTACTGCGTGACCCTTCGGGCAACCCTCGAGCCGATCGGCCTCCTCGGCATCGGTCGGGACCACCGCAGCGGACACCTGGAGGTGTCCTACGGCCTCCTCCCAGAGCACTGGCGGCGTGGATATGCGCAGGAGGCGATTCTCGCACTCCTCGCTTGGGCCTTCGAGCGACTTCCGGATGCGGACGTCATCGTGGCAAACACCCGGGCCGACAACGCCCCATCTCGCCAGCTGCTCCAGGCGATCGGAGCCGAGTGCGTCGAGTCCTTCGGCGAGGGCGACGAGTCGGTGATGTACGCCATGGCTCGACGACAATTCCTGACCCCACCGTGATCCCAACGACCTGCACCTGCGAGTGACGATGAGCACCTGGACAACGAGCGCCCGAGCGCAGACGAGCAGGTCGCGACCCGGGGTGCCCCCAAGACTCAACTCGCGGCGAGGCTCTTGCGTCAATGCACGCCGCCGTACCTTGAACTGAGCTGAGTTACCAACCGGAGGTGGAACGTGGGAGCGACCGGGTGGTGCCGACTGACGATCGATGATGTCGCGCGTGCTGCTGGCGTGTCGAAAGGGGCGGTCTCGAAGCTGCTGACAACTGACGACGAGACCATTGCCGGGCTGGCGCAGCTGGCCTCGACCGGATCCCCGGACTTCAGCGTCGTCCTGCCGGAGCCTGACGACGCGGTGTCCGACCTGCTTCGGCTTGCCGTTCCCCATGAGGACATCGATGCCATCGTCGCGTGCCTTCCAGTACTGCGACAGCCAGGACCGCTGCGATGGTTGCTTGAGCGCTGTGTCTACTTGCTGGCTCATTGCATGGACGACCCCTCGACCGGCCCTCGGTTGCCGACCTTCCCCAACCAGAGTAAGCCTGTGCGCCGCTACTTCTACGTGATCGTGTTTCTTGCGATCCTGCCGCAGCTACGGAAGCTTCACCGACAACGAGGTATCCCCGAGCACGTGTCCTGGCTGACTCTGACGGACCTGGGCCGGCAGGTTGCCCGGCACCGCCGTTTCCACGGCACCGGTGGGCTACGCGACCCGAACTGGCTGGTCCACCAGTCCACCGGAACGCTCTACCAGTTGGGACGACTCCAGTTCGAACGGGCCACACTCAACAAACGGCTCGGACCGTCGATCGCCAGGGCCGGCCTGCCGGACCACCCCGGTGACCCATGCCTATCCGTGCACATCCCCGAATACTGCGGACCACTCTCGCCGCAGGCGTGTGACGACTCATTCGCCGCAGCCCGCGACTTCTTCGCACGGCACTATCCAGGCGAGCGCTACCGCATCGGCGTGTGCGGGTCGTGGCTGCTCGACTCCCAACTCGGCGAGTACCTTCCAGCCGACTCCAACATCGTGCAATTCCAGCGACGTTTCACCATCCGGACCTTCCCAGCAAACGACCACTCCATCCTGCGATTCGTGTTCGGCCCGGACGCCTCCGACCTCGACCAGTTGCCTCGCCGCACCACGCTCGAACGCGCCATCATCGGCCACATCAAGGCCGGCCGCCACTGGCGCGCCGGCAGCGGCTGGCTGACGCTTTAGCCGTCACTCACGGATATCGGTCCGCCGCGGTGGATCCGGTCGGCGGTGTCAGAGCCGCGGCAAAGCCGGATTCTTGGTCGAGGCGAGCTGAGGTCGCGGGGTGCGAATGCGACCAGTGTTATGGGAGCAGTGTCGAAGCGAACGACCGGTCAGGAACTCCCAGCTCGGCGAGCGCGTGGTGCAGGAAGTCGGTCGCCCGGGCGGTGAACTGCTGTGGGTTGTTGATGAGTCCCTGCTGCCGGTAGCCCCTGAGCATCCGTACCTGTTTGCGGAGGGCATCGAGCCCCCAGACGAGGTCGAGGACCGGGAGGTCGGCCGGTTCCGCACCAGCGATGGCGGCGTAGTGGTGGGTCAGTTGATCGGCGGCCGCGGGCCCGAGGATGAGGGCCACGTCCACCCGACAGTAGGCTTCGCAGGCGGAGGCCAGCCACGTGGAATGAGGAGCAGCTTGGCCGATTCCTCGATGTGGCGAGCAACGATCGCTTCCCCTTTCTGATCATCGCATATCGCGAGCTGCGCGCCCTTGAGCTGGACCTCCTAAAACGCCGACGGGACCTCGACGAGCTCGACGGGCGGCATTCCGGCCCCGTCAGCCGATCCCAGGCAAGCCTCCCTCGTACATGTCCGAGATCACCGTCGACGACCAACTCCTGCAGCTGGCCAAAGAGACCGAGCACGATGCCGCCACCGACCCGGCCACGCAGTTCCTCCGGGCAGCCGCCCAGGTTCCGCGGGCCGGGCCGGTCGAAGGGACCCGCCCTGCCACGATCTGTGCGACGTCGACGCCGATGACGACCAGGGCGAGGACGCCGGCCGCGAGAGCCAACGCGGGCGAGATGACCGACAGATCAGCGCATGGAGGACGAGTTCGGCATGGCGCCCGACCGCCTGCCCATCACGGTTGCCCCGACGATCCGACACGGAAACGCTCTACACGTCGACTGGGCGGATCTTCTTCCACCAAGCGACGACGTGATCATCCTTGGAAACCCGCCGTTCATCGGGCAGTACACCAAGACACCGGAGCAGACCCGCGACGCAAAGGCCATCTGGGGTAAGCGATACAACGGGTATCTCGGCTACGTAACCTGCTGGTACGCCAAGTCGATCGACTACTTCGGCGAGAGCCGCGGCCGGTGGGCGTTTGTCTCCACGAACTCGATCTGCCAAGGTGAACCGGTCGAACACCTCTGGCGTTGTTAGTAGCCGGAGCGCTCCACTCAGCCGTGCCCTCCCCCCGGTGATCTACGGCAACAAGCCGACCGACAGTGGCAATCTCCTTGTCGACGAGTCCGACTACGGTGACGTATCTGCCGATCCGATAGCGGCGAGGTACCTGCGGCGGTTTGTCGGGGCTCGGGAACTGCTGCATGACCTTCCGAGATGGTGCCTCTGGCTTGTGCATGCGCCCGCCTCCGATATCGCCAGGAGCCCGGTCCTACGGCAGAGGGTACAGTCTGTCAAGGAAATGCGTGAAGATAGCAGCAAGGCCGCCACGCGAGCAAAGGCCGCCACGCCGCACCTATTCGACGAACGCCGCCACCCTGCGAGCAGCTACCTGGCTATCCCAGCGCACGTCGGAGAGAATCGTCGATTCCTTACCGCCGCTAGGTTCGGCACGGATGTCATCTGTGGCAACGCCAACTTTCTTGCACCAGATCCTGATGGCTTCATCCTCGGTGTGTTGTCGTCCTCGATGTTCATCGCTTGGATGCGAGCGATCGGCGGCCGCATCAAGTCCGACCTTCGCTTTTCGAATACCTACACATACAACAACTTTCCGCTGCCGGACCTTAAGCCGCGACAGCGAGCCTCGATCGTTGCAGCGGCCTCTCAGGTCATCGATGCTCGCGCCGAGCACCCGAACTTGTCGCTGGCGGAGCTCTATGAGCCTCTCTCAATGCCGCCGGGCCTGGTCGCTGCGCACGCTGAGGTTGACCGGGCCGTGGGCGCGCTCTACGGACGCGGCGCTCTCGAAACTGAGGCGGCTCGACAGCGCGTTCTGTTGCGCACGTACGGCACGCTGACTGGTCAGGAAGCACTTCACCACTGACCACTGGCTGAGGACCAGACGCGGCGCGGAGCGCCAACGGCTTCACTGAAGCCTCGCCGGTGTCAAGCGCGGGTGCGGGCGCGGTGACCCGCTGCCACTGTTCTGCCTGTTAGTCGCGTGGCATGCGCTCCGTCAGCGGCCAGCTCCCGGATGAAGCCGCAGGTCAGACTCACAATTCTTGCCGGTCTTGAATGCCGCTAGGCGGGATAGCCCCCTCGACCATGTGGGTTCGAGTCCGGACATCCTCCCAGCAGCCCTCGCCCGCCAAACTCTCGAAGGTGTTTCGCGGGTCCCTCCGACCATGATCATTCCCACTGCGTTCCCATCCCAGCAGCTGAGGCCGTATCGTCCCAGGTCGCGCCGCTTCCGTGGAGGGACTGTAAATCCTCTCACCCAGGTTGGCTGCGACTAGCGGCTAGCCGGCAGGCTCTCGATTCGAGCTTCCACGTAGCGGGCCGGCTGTGGTGACCAAGCTTGTGACCAAGACAGGTTGCAACGGTTGCGATCGGGTGAGACGGATCGGCTCACGATCGCAGCGTTGGCGCTGGTCAGCCAGTGGCATCCTCGGCAACTGCTGAGACGTAGGGGAGGCTGCTCATAACCCAGAGGTCGCGGGTTCGAATCCCGCCCCCGCTACCACCGAAGGCCCGGACCAGACGGTCCGGGCCTTCGCGTTGCCATGTGAGGTTTGACGTGCGGTTTGTGGTGGCGCCGGTGCTGCTATCCCGATACTCAGGCGGCGTCCGGCAGTGGTTCGTCAGGCAGACCTTCACTCGAATCGATGCGATCAGTACCCCGATCCGTACCCACGGCCGCTCCTGGAGGCCAGTCGCCGCGGTTGACCGCTGATCACCGAAGGCATGGCCGCCACGTGTGGACGTATGTGGCAGAGAGGCCGTCGCTGGGGAACCTGAGGCTGACAACGCTGGACTGGACGGCTGCCGCTCAGGAGGACGCTCCGTAGGCATCCGTGGATGCCCCCTTGGTGGCGGGGCACATGGCACGCGCAGATAGCACGTGCGCGCCGCCGGCAACGAGCACGGACTGAGCGGAGCATCCTGAGGCAAGTGCAGCCTGGACCGAATATTGGGACAGTTACGCCGCGCGCCGATCGGACCAAAGCTCGGATAAAGGTGAAGTACAGGCGGTGCAGCCATGGTTGACCTGTCGCGGGCGCGCGTACGGAGGTATCGGGAAGGAAAACAGGTTGTGTCTGAGTTTGGTGACTCGCCACCCATTGCCATTCGGCGTCAAGGTCGTCCTTGCATACTTGTGGTTGACAGCGCCGTAAATAGTTTGGCCGTGCTTCTAATGGCCCTCGTTCTTGGACCCGAGCTAGACATGGGTGGGTCGGATGCGGTACTGGTCCCGGAACGCTTGGTCAGTGGGGAAGCAAACCCTCGGTCGCTCCTGATCATGTTTATACACCTGTACGGGACTGCGGAGTATCTGCATTCGTTTTGCGAGGGATCTCAGTGGCTGTGAGGAGATTGCTTCTAACAGTTGCCGCTTCGGTAATTAGGACATTAGCTCGACTGCCGAGCTCCATCTTGCGCGTACTCGCGGGCCCACCGGTGATGGTCGACAACCATATACTCAGTGTACATTCTCAGCTGCTGGTCAAAATAGGCGCGCTGGCAAAGCGTTGTCAATCTGAGATCCCGAGCATTGCCGATATCCGTCGCGACTCCGACCTCGGACTTATCTCCTTGGCGAAAGGCATTCACCCAGGCATACGAACAAATGATGTAGCTATCCCTGGCCCCGGTGGACGAATTCGAGTGCGCATATATCAGCCAGCGCGGGTGAACGGACCCGGGCCTGCGCTTGTCTATTTCCATGGCGGCGGGTTCGTGATGGGGAGCATCGAAACTCACGACGCAGTTTGTCGATTCCTGGCGACGCATGCGGACGTTCGGATCTTATCGGTCAACTATAGACTGGCCCCAGAGCATCCGTTCCCTGCCGCGGTGGAAGACGCGGTTTCCGCGTTCCATCAGATTGTCGAGAATTCCAGCCAATTTGGCGTAACGGCGCATGCCGTCGCGGTGGGCGGTGACAGTGCGGGCGCGTGCCTCGCTGCTGTCGTATCGCATTCAGCTGTCAAGAATGCCGTCCCGCCGCCCGTATTTGGTCTCCTCCTGTACCCGCCCACCGATATCGTCGGACTTGGTTTCCGCTCACAGGACCTCTTCCCATTCGTCCTAGACAACGAAATCCTGGGCTTGTGTCGGGATCAGTATCTACCCGATCCCTCGCTGTACGATGATCCGCGCGTATCGATACTGCAAGAGACCGCTCTACGCGGCCTGCCACCGACCTACGTGGCAAGCCCAGGGTTCGACCCGATGCGCGATGAGGGCGAGGCATACGTCGACCTTCTACGCCGGTTTGGCGTCGATGTCGAGCACCAGCGACACCCCACCCTCATGCACGGATTCGCCACCTTCTTCATGATTGACCCAGAAGCAAAGATCGCGATGCTCCAAGCAGCACATGCACTTCGACGCGGCCTGAAGGTGCGACCGGGAAAAGCATATTGCGGGGACGGGTGTGGGATCACCTAAGCTTGTCTCTTAACCTCCCGCCAGTCTGGACGCTGGAGGTTAAACGACGAGCTTGGAGCCAGGACCAGCAACGTAAGAGGTGGCAGTCCCTGTTCAAGGTATGGGCGCAAAAGCCCCAGGCCGCTGGTGCTGCTAGCGCGACGGTCGGGCGTCGCCCAGCACCGGTTGGTCAGCGAATCTTCACTCGAATTAGTGCGATCAGGATCCCGATCCACCCACGGCCGTTCCTGGAGGCCACTCGCCCCGGGACGTGCGCTCGATCAGCTGCCCATCGCCTGTGCCATGTCCGGTCCGTACCCGTTGACTTGTGGGTGTAGATCTCCGCTGTCACCACCACATCCGTGTGTCCGATCCGCTCGCTGTGCGCCTTCACGTTGTGTCCGGCGTCCTGGGAGATACAGCTATCAGGGCCTTCGACATCGGCACATCGGGTACCCAGATCCGTACCCAAGGCGCCTCATGGTTGTGTGACAACGGCGTTTTCACGTCGTTGGTAACCAGATTGGTAACCCGTTGGTGCGGTCGGCTCGTGTCTTGTGCTCTGTCGGGTGATGTGCGACAGGTGTCCGCCATCTGATGTGCGACGCCTGGATGCACTTACTGTGGCATGAGGGTGTCTGGCGCGCCGGTCCCTCGGCTCGGCGAGGTGACGCACCTTGGTGTCGGGCGACGTCTCGCGAGGGCGTGAGGACTCAGGGGGTGGGAACCGGCTCGGACGAGGGCCGCCACTCTCGCCTGATCAGCCCGTAGACCCACGAGTCAGAGACCTCGCCGTTCACGATGCAGTCTTCCCGCAACGTCCCTTCACGCACGAAGCCGAGCTTCTCCAGCACGCGGGCGGATCCCACGTTGCGCGTATCGGTCTCAGCCTGGACGCGATTGAGGTCCAGCGTGTCGAATGCCCATCGCAGCAAGACGCGTGCTGCCTCCGTCGCGTAGCCGTGGCCCCACGCTGCATCGTCGAAGCAGTAGCCCAGCGATGCGCTGCGGTAGTCCGGATTCCACCGGTTCAGGCTGCACCAGCCTATGAACGCCCCGTCGGAGACACGATTCACGGCCAGCCGCGCCCCGGTGCCTTCGTCAGCCATCTGCCGGCAGGCCGTGATGAACCGCTCGGCGCGCACGCGTTCGCTCCACGGCGGCGCATCCCAGTAGCGCAGCACGTAGGCGTTGCTGTGCAGCGCGAAGAGGTCGTTCGCATCCGCGTCGTCGAAGGGTCGCAGTCGAAGGCGAGCGGTGTGCAGCGTGGGGGTTGGCAGCGACATGGCCTCATGGTCCCTTCCCGAGATCGGTGGCCGATCAACCAGACATCCGATGCCGGCCACTCGCAACGGGTTTTCTCGGCGGGCGGGCAGGACGACGTGCTCACTCATCGGCAGATCCGTTCGCCACGTCCAGGCGTCGCACATCAGGTGGCGGGCATCTGTCGCACATCACCCGAAGGAGCACAGTCAGCTCGCGTCCCTGCTGCCGATCATCGCTCTATGTAGATCAAGGGCGCCGCCCTGGCTGAGGTGAGATTTCGGGTCTGGTTCTGCTGGCAGACCGCGCTCGCCTGGTCGACGAACAACACCTCAGCCACCCTCGCTCGATTCCTTGCCACCACCGCCGAGAATTCCCCCGCATAGCAGCACCGGGCCGGTGCAGGCGGATCGTCATCGAGGTCGCCATCGGTGAAGGAACCTCCCCTGCGTCAAGTTGTTCCGGGTCAACCGTTCTAGCTCTACCGAAGGTTGGCGTCACGTGGCGTCCGGTCGCTGAGCGCCTGGTCGTGGGCGACGGCGACGAACGAACGAAGTCGACGAAGTCCCAAGCCGGCAAATGATGTCGCACGCGTATCGATACGGCCAACACATTGCATTGGACGTATCGACGTGGCGGCCCTAAGTTCGAGGTCATGGAGCAACGATCTCTCGGCCGAACTGGACTGAAGGTTTCCGAGCTGTGCATGGGCACCATGACGTTCGGAAATGAGACTGATGAGCAGACCGCGCACCAGATGCTCGACGCCTTTGTCGACGCCGGCGGGACTTTCGTCGACACCGCCAACGGATACTCGGCCGGTGCGTCCGAGGAAATCCTCGGTCGCTGGCTGAAGAACAGGCAACGCGACGATCTCGTCATCGCGACGAAGGTGTTCCACCGGGTCGGGCCCGGGCACAACGACCGCGGTGGCGGGCGCAAGCACATCATGACCGCGGTCGAGTCGAGCCTTCGCCGGCTGGGTACCGACTACATCGACCTCTACCAGACCCACGTCTTCGACGAGAACACCCCGCTCGAGGAAACCCTTTCCACGTTGGACAGGCTCGTCACGAGCGGCAAGGTTCGATTCGTCGGAGCGAGCACCTACGCAGGCTGGCAGCTGCAGAAGTCGATCGACCTTGCCCGCCAGCACGGGTGGGAGCCGTATGTGTGCCTGCAGCCGCTCTACAACCTGCTCGACCGCGACGCCGAATGGGAGCTCGTCCCCGTCTGCCTGACCGAAGGGCTGGGACTCATCGCGTGGAGCCCACTGCGGATGGGGCTCCTGACCGGGAAGTACCACCGTGGCATGACGGAACCGATCAGCGGAACGCGGGTCGAGCGGCTGAACGCCATCGGCGATCCTGCCTGGACGAGGTATGCAACCGAGCACACCTGGCGGGTGCTCGATGTCGTGAGAGAGATCGCCGAGGAAGCCGGACGGTCTGCCGCGCAGGTATCGCTGCGCTGGCTTTCGCAGCGACCCGGAGTGACCGCACCCATCATCGGGGCACGCACAATGGAGCACTACGAGGACAACGTCGGAGCGGTCGGTTGGTCGCTCACCGATGACCAGATGCGTCGGCTGAACGATGTGAGCGTACGCAGCCTTCCGTATCCGCACGATGTGCTCGCATGGGCTCAGACCCTGCCATGAAGCCGCGACAGGTGAGCGCTGCGGCCAGTAGGTGCGGTCGGCTACCTTCTGGACCTCGGACCTGGAGTGAACTCCTGGTCCGATGATGAGTGTCTCCCTGGAAGCTTCACCGCTCAGTGGGGCAGGGCAGTCGCTCATGGTCAGGTCGCGGTGAACGCGTCTCTCGGCCAGCTGAAGCGTGGTGTCACCGTGGTTGGTAGGTCCCACCAGGCGGGCAACGCTGTGGGCTCCCAGTCAGGATGGGCCACGAAGTCGCACCACGTGCCGTCGAAGGGAAAGGCCTTGCGCTCGATCGCGCGGGTAACTGCTTCAGCGCGAGCCCTGATGGTGCGCGCCTCCTGCTCGGTCCAGAACATCGGATCGCCGGTCTGTGCCGCGAGCTCGTCTTCGTCTTTCCACTCCCACTGACCATTCGGTTTGACGAGGACGTCGAGCGCAAGGTCGAACAGATCGATGCCTCCGGCCCAGCGCGACCCTGGAGACTCAAGGTTGATGTACCAGCCAATGTGATCCCCAGGTGCGTCGAACCCCCACCACACGGAGTGGTCGCTGTCGGGCGGGGTCAAGATGAGCGTTCCGAACCGGGAATACAGCGTAGGTTGCAGAGTCGTCGGCGTCTGCAGTTCCTGCGCGTAGGGCAGGTGCCTGGTCGGCTCGCTGTTCTCGGTGACGCGCCGCATCACCGTGGAATCCTTAGCGATCCAGATCAGCAGGCCCCGCTCGTCATCGGCGACCACCCTTGCACATTGAACGGTCGCCAATCGACCGTCGGGATGTAGGCAACGGCGAACGACGGTCTGCCCAGGTCGGAATCTCATGGAGGGCAATCTAACCAACGTCACGTCGGACGCCGCGCCATCCACGGGTCCGGCTCAGGGCAGACGAGACCACCACTGGGGCGCCTGCTCACACCCGGAGTGATCTCGCTCCCGGCCATGTTCCTGCACGTTCCAAGCGGTGTGGCCCGGACCTGCCCTCGAACGGCCGCCAATAGCCGTCACTAATCCACGGCTAGCGCGCTGAGAGTGAGCGTACATCTTCCAAGCTGACGTGCTTACGGACAGCCGTCACAGGTTGGACCAAGCGCGGTGAGGCTGGAGAATCGGACCCATGGGACGATTCTGGGAGGTCATGGCGGACGACTGTCCATTCTGTGCCCTTGCTGCGACTGATGGCGATCCTGAGCTTCTCTCCTACCAATCATCTGTAGCGGTGGCGTTCTCTAACCTCTACCAACGCGATCGCAACCGCGGACATCAGTTGGTATCCCACGCGAGCACATCGCCGACCTCTACCGGCTCCCGAGTCAGATGTACGCCGGCATTCTCGGCGCCGTTGCAGTCGTTGCACGCGCGGTCCGCTCAGCCTTCGACGCCGAAGGAGTCACAGGTCACCAGCACAACGAAACCGCTGGCGGGCAGGACGTGTTCCACATGCACTTTCACGTGATTCCACGGTCGTCAAACGACAGCTTCTACGAGGACTTCCCCGCAGGACGGCGAGAGATTCCGCTAGCCGTCCGGCGTGATCAAGCAGCCACAGTAGTAGAGGGCGGATAACCTGCCTGCGGTGCCCTCGAACCGCATGACCGGAGGAGTCGATGCAGGGATGACGACAAGGCGGCCGATGCCCACAGGGGACGACGTGCTGGGGTACTTCAACACCCTGTCGAACTGGGGGCGGTGGGGCGACGACGACGAGCGTGGCACGCTGAACCACATCACCGACGACGTTCGGCTGGCGGCGGCGCGGGCCGTGCGCCACGGCAGGAGCGTGTCGTGCGCATGGGAGGTTGCCGTGCCAGATGAGATGGAGCGGTCGACGACGACGTGCCCGTACGCCGTCGACATGCCGGGAGCCGAGGGCATGCCGGAGCGGTTCCACGCCGACCGACGGTGGGGCTTCTCCAACGAGCAGCTCGGCATCGCGTACCACGGCAACACCATCACCCACGTCGACTCGCCGTGCCACATCTTCTGGGACGGCACCATGTACAACGGGCGGTCGCACTCGCTGGTCGACGCCGCAACGGGATCGGCCTGGGCAGCCGTCACGGCGGCGGCGAACGGGATCATCACGCGTGGTGTCCTGCTGGACGTCGCGAGGGTCCGCGATGTGCCGTGGTTGGAACCGGGGGAGGGTGTGTTTCCCGACGACCTCGAGGAGGCCGAGCGTCGCCAAGGGGTTCGGGTGCGGTCCGGCGATGCGGTGTTCCTGCGGACCGGCGGCGGCCGCGCCCGACACGAGGCCGGTGCGACGCCAGGCTTCACCCAGGCCGGCTGGCACGCGTCCTGCCTGCCGTGGCTGTACGAGCGGGAGGTTGCGCTGATCGGCGCCGACACCCCTCAGGACGTTCAGCCGTCGGGGTACGAGGACGTGTTGATGCCGGTGCACGCCGTTGGCCTCGTCGCGATGGGTCTGTGGCTGCTCGACAACTGCGACCTGGAGGGGTGCGCGACGACGGCCGCCGAGCTCGGCCAGTGGGACTTCCACCTCGCAGTTGCGCCGATCCGCTTCGCCGGTACGTCCGGCAGCCCGGTCAACCCGATCGCTACGTTCTGACGCGTTCACCAGCTCCTCAGAGCCGGTACCGACCGAGTGCTGCCACGGGCAGTACCTCGCGGAGAGCCTCACCGGCGTCCCCCGGATCAGGCTGCCCCAGCGGGCAACGAGGGGTACTCCAGGCCGCTGCAGCCTTATACTCACGCGGCGGAGCCGGGCGGCGGCCGCCATTTGCATCTTCGTGGCAGAGGCCATCCGCCAGCTGGGGGTGTCGTACGGCGAGTCACGCTCCACTGCTGGGCTCGGTGGACCTGTGCTGCTGCAGTACGTCGAGGTCGCGGCAGGCATATTGGTGGTGCGCCCACTCTTCGGCGACGACGATCTCCAGGTAGTGCCGCACGGGATCGGTCGTTTCGTCGCAGATCCGGTCGAGTTCGGTTTCGGTGAGCGCATCGACGATCTCCCGCACTCGTGCCATCCGGTCCCGCCGCACTACGAGCACTTCCTCAAGGGTCGGGTCGTCAGGGTCCGGGCTGACGTCACCCCACCCCCGAACCGGGGGCCCCCACGAATAGTCTTGGGCGCCGGTGACCCAGCGAAAGACGGAACCATCGGTCACGCCCACGAGGTGGCGCAGGGTTTCCACGAAGGACCACTCGCCGTCCACTCGCTCGTGCACCATCGGCTCCGGTAGCCGCTGCGCCCGATCGACCGTGGCCGCCCACAAGCCTTCGAGGATCGACCACGCTTCGCGGAAGCCCTCGGGCGTTGTCGGCTTCATCTTGGCGTGCTCCGGGAACCTGCGCAGCTTCTCGGCCTCCACCAGCGGGGCGATCGGAATGCCGTCCCACGTGAGGCCCTCGCAGCTGCCCCAGATCTCGGTGTTGATGAAGTCGGCACCAGTGATCCGGGCGTTCTCCATCCAGATGTTGTGCATACGCGACTCGGAGAAGTCCACCTCGACCAGTCGCGAACGGCGTAGGTCGTTCTTGAACATTGCGTGCTCAGGCATACGTGGCACTGTACGAAGCGAAACTGACCACCACTATGGCCTGTTCTTCGCGTCGATGCGCGAATGCCGCCGTGGCGGTTGCCCTGCCAAGCGACACTGTGGCCGTCGCTCAGTCATCGGCGCAGCGGACGCCCTGGCTTCTGAGGAACGTGCGCACCTGAGCCGAGTGCAGGGGGAGGTGGTACACGCCCAGGACGAGTTGGCGCGCCAGCGAGTCCGTCCCGGCGCCTCGGTGCCACATGGGCAGTTGTGCGGCTCCCTGATCATCGGTCAGGTCAGCAAAGAGCTTGTCGGCCTGACGCCGACAGTGGTCGACGTAGCCGAGCAGCTGTTCGCGAGAATACGTAGGCGGCACGACGTACCAGTCTTCGTCGTGCGGAGAGAACGGGGCAGGAGGTGCCCAATCCGTCTCCATGGCAGACAAGTCGGCGTCGGTGAAGAAGAGCGCGTGGTAGGCAGTTCGCCACACGGCACCCTGGGCCCGGAGCTTGCGCTCACTGACCGCTGGGTCATCGAACGGCCGCCCATCAGGATCCGTCACAGGCCCGCCGTCGGCACTTACCTCCCACATACTCGCCTCCCACAGCTCATCAGGACAACCGCGCAAGACGATCTCCATTTCGTCAAGGCTCAACCGGTACTGTGCCGCGACTGCAGAAACCCAGATCGTGGTCATCTCCAACGCTCCGTCTCATCCCGTGTCCCGGAAATGGTCAGCCCGGAACTGCCTCGGCCGCGGCGTAGCTCCGAACTGGTCGGCGACGCTACTGAAGGGAACCGGCCAGCGTGGTGTCCTGTTTGAACCAGGGAATCTGGGACATGAGGACAAGGCACCGGGAACCACGGAGCTACGGCGCCTGCCTCTACGGATAGGTGAGGCGGGCATTCCACAGCGGTCTGGGATCAGTCCGTCGCCTGCCTGCTTCGACGCTCGGCCAGATACCGGGCTATCCAGGTCGTGTTGAGTGCGGTGCCCTGGCGCTCGGTCTGTGCGGTGATCGGCTGTGCGGACGATGGGTCGACGTCCAGGAACGTGAGTACCTGCCTCGCAACGCCAGCCGGGTCGGCGTCGAGATCCTCGTACGTGACCGTGAACGGCTCGATCTCGTGCTCGTCGAACCATCGCAGCCAGGCGGTGTTGTGCTCGTCGACCATGCGGAGGAGCCCGTCGATCAGGTCGTAGTCGTAGTCGGGTTCGGGACCAGGCTCCGACCCGGGCGGCCTGTACCACACCCCGGTCAGGTGAGCCCGCGCCAACGAGACGGCCTGCGCGATCGTGTCGGCGCGTCGGATGAGAACGAACCGTAGGTCGGGGAAGGTACGCCGCAGCAGCTGGGCGGCATCCAGCCCGGAGCTGGCGGGAAGGGTGGCGAGGTTGGTGAGCAGGTCGTCGAAGTATCCCCACATCACCTTGGCGGCGAAGACCCCGTTCGTGGTCGTACCCTCAGACAACGCGGCGCGCAGGTAGTCGGGCCATGGTGACTCCGCCGGGGCCGAAGCGTCCCAACGCTTTGCCCAGAAGGCCTCGTCCCCGCGCCAGAAGTACTCCTCGGCCCGGCCGGCGACGCCGCTGGACTTGAGCAGACCGCACAGCATCGAGCTGCCGCTACGCGGTGTCCCGCATACGAGGCACGAACGGATGGGCATGGTCGTGTGCCGGCTCACAGGTCGACCTGCCTCACGTCGGTGCAGGTCAGGGCGAGCGCGGTCCACTCTGCCGTCCCCGCCGTGACCTCTCCAACTCGGACGGTCATGGGGTGGCAGCCTAGATGGGCCGATCACCGAATGCGATCGATTATCGGGAGGGCGCCGGAATGGGAAGGCCGGCGTGCAACCCGCGTGCAAGAGCGGGACCGACGGATATGGACTGCCTGGACAACGAGGCGCCTTGGCGTGCGCTGTTACGGCTGAACCAGGACTGCATGGACTGATCTGGACAAGTGAGCATGGGTTCCATATTCGTGTGCCCCCGGCCCCACCGCCTTGACAGCTACTCCCTGTGGCAGGTCTCCGGGACGCCATCAGTGCACCTGATCGGTACAGCTAGCTGCCTCCGCTGGCACCATCACGCGGATGACATCCGCGCTCACACTCCCACTGCCGGTCGTACCCGATCCGTCGAGTCCCCGCGCCCGCCAGGTACTCCTGGATGCGGTCGCAGACGACGTTCCCATACGCATGCTGCTAGACACGGGGACCTACCGCCGCTCGGTACCGCACCGAGACGCTCTCGCTGGCCGTCTCCGGCCGGAAGGTCCGGATCCGAATACGGGCGCGGGTCAACATGACGTGAGGCTTGTGCGGCTGGAGACGTTGCAGTGGGTTCATTGACGGCACGGGGACTGACGGTGAGTCTCCAGTCGCCGGACGGTGCGCCGATCTACATCGTCTTGGACAACCTGTCCGCTCACAAGGCGCGAAGGTCCGCACCTGGGCTGCTCGGAACAAGGTCGAGGTCCCCACATTTGACAGATCTGGCGCATATCGCCCACTAACACGAGCCACGCGCAAGATCGGTTCAGCCGATCTTGGAGCTTTGGTGCCACCCTGGTCACGCGGGGCTGTTCACAGCGTCTCGTTTCGGTTCAGGACGGCGTTGTGGACGGTCGGCGGGACCCGTAGCCGATCGTCGCTTCGATAGAGCGGCCGGAGGTCGTCGAACCCGGCCTCGGGCGCGCCGGTCAGTGTGGCCAGTCGGTCGTACAGAGCGATCCAGTCGCTCGGGATCTGTTCATCCGGTTCGGGCATGGCGCCCCAGACGTCCCAGGGCAGCATTTCCAGGTTGTTCAGGGCCGCGACGTCTCGTACGAGGTTGCCCGCGATCCACCAGGAGCCGAACTCACTCAGCCCAGACAGACCGAACTTGCCCGGGTCGGCCTCACCAGCGCGGCACTTCGCCCACGCGTCACCCGCGGTCAGGAAACGGTCGCGTGGCACGTCGGTGACGTCGAAGTCGATGGAGAAGACCCCGCGCTGCAGCTCATCGATCTGGGCGTCGATTAGCACCCACCGCTCGTCTGCGACGTGCCAGTACTCGCACACCCAATGATCTTCGTACGCCTCAGTCGGGAAGTACCCGCCGAACCCGCATCGCGCCCGCGCCGGCACACCCTGGTGGCGCAACATGGTAATCATCAGCACCGTAAAGTGCCGGCAGTTGCCCGCGAGCCGCTTCTCGGGCGGACGTGGGACGGTAAGCAGGCTGTCGTCGTCGGTCAGCAGCCGCTCAACCAGCCGCTCCACGGGTCGAATGTGCACCGGGCTGCGCTGTTCATCGGTCAGCGTGATCCCGTAGGCAGGGGCGATGTGTTCGTGGACGAGCAAGCCGTGCCCGACCTTGGCCAGGGCGCCGATGTCGCTAGGCAGCCCGTCGAACAGCTCCTGGTAGCGGCCGGGGGAGGTCATCACACCCGGTTTCCGGTAGAAGTCAAGTGTTGCTGGGTCCGTGGTGAGCACGGTGGCCTCCGTTCCGTGATGGCAAGCGGTGACTCCAAAGCTCGTCCTTGCCCCAGGGACAAGGTCAAGAGTCGATGCGTACGCGCTGGTCGATCGCCATGCTCTCGGTGACAACGACCGGTGCCCGGTCCGAGCCGGGGGGCCAGATCCCGCCGACCGGCCGTGCCGGGATGATCAACGCGTTGGACGGGATCGTGCGGTCGCGGCGAAGATGGGCGGGTGGGTATACGGGCGCGTGGGGGCTCTGACAGGTCTGCTGATAGGTGTGGCGACGAGCTGCTCGCCATCGGAGCGTTTGCCCGCCGGTCAGGATTGTCGATGAAGGCGTTACGGCTGTATGACCGGTGTGGGCTGCTCAAGCCCGCCGACGTCGACCCGAACAACGGGTACCGCCGCTACCACTCCAGCCAGCTGTTCATGGCGCGGCTGATCGAGATGTTGCGCTGGCTCGACATGCCGCTCACCGATATCGCAGAGATCCTGTCCACGCCGGGCGAGCGTGCTGCGGAGATTCTCCAGACCTACTGGGACGGCGTCGAACGGCGCATCGCGGGCCAGCGCGAGCTCGTGAACCTCCTCCGGACCAGCCTCCTCGGAGGCAAAAGCCGCTTCCCGCGGTACCAGGTTCACGTGCGCCACGTGGCAGACCAACTCGTACTCACCGAGCGCTCCCGGGTGCCGCGAGAGGAACTGGAGGGTTGGGCGAGCGAAGTGAAGCAGCGTCTGACCAGCACGGCGTGGGCCTACGGAGGGCCGAGCGCGGAGCTGTTCATCGTCTACCACGGACCCGTCACCAAAAACAGCGACGGACCCGTCGAAGTGTGCGTGCCGATCCACTCCACCCCCGCAGCCCACGACGATGCGGCGACCCGTCGCGAACCCGCCCACCGCGAGGCGTACACAACCATCACCAAAGCGCAGTTCGACCTGCCACTGATCCTGTCCGCCTATGAAGCCGTCCAGCGATGGATCAACGACCACGGACTGACCCGCACAGGACCCGGCCGAGAGGTCTACCTCCCCGGCGTGGACATCAACACTGCCCATCTCCACGACCAGGTGTGTGACGTCGCCTACCCGATCGAGTAGGTCGGGCGGGCGCGACGGAAGGTGGCTGCTGGGCGACCGGCTAGCGACCAGCGTATGTCCGCTACAGGATCCCTATCCGCCGAGGTGTATCGCGAATGATCGTTACCGGACGCGGGCAGTAGTGTCTGGCGTGTGATCAGGTTCTACTGGCCGACGATAGGGCGAAGGTAGGCTCGCCGGGTCCGGGCATGGATCGAGGAGGTGCCCATGCGCATCGGTATCGGGGTTGTCCTGCTGGTTTTGGGTGCGATCCTGTATGCCGCCGATGTTGATCTGCCCCATGTCAACGACGACGCACTCGGCTTGATACTGCAGCTGGCCGGCCTTGTCGTCATCGTCATGGCGGTGATCACAAAGGTCGACCGGCCGGAGGTGGGTACGAGCATCGGCCTGTTGTTGATGGCGGCGGGCGCCATACTGGCCGTGGCCGTCCGCGTCGAGTTGCCTCACGCCGCCGCCTATGTACTCGGAAGTGCATTCGTCAGCGCAGGTGTCCTCACGCTGATCGCGACAGTGGGGGTGATCATCGGGCGGCGACGCTTGGCAAGCGGCCGCCGCACGGTGAACGTTCGGCTGGTCGAGCCTCCCGAGTCCGATGAGGGTGGCCCGATCTTGCGGCCTGATCTTGCGGTCATTTCCGATAAGGATGCGGCGAAGGCCGCCCGCTTCCGCAGCCATCCGCACGGTGCCTATCCCCCACCCAGGGATTAGCGGCGCCGTCTGCCGATGAGCTGGTGGCGCCTGAGGATGACCTCCGGCCCGCGGAGTTCGTCCGGTCTACTACCTCTGGTGAGTCCTCCGGCGCCCGTGAGCCGTAGGGGCGGGACAAATGGGCCACCTATCGAGGGCGAAGGGCTTCCGATCATGCCTATTGGAGCCCCACACTAATTGCCCGGTACGACGTGCCGCTGTAGCAAGTCTTCGACCAACGCAGGCGCGCAACCTGTTCCCCTGGTGTCATTTCTTTCGCGTTGGAGGTGGAACGCCCTTGGGTAGGAGGTTATCGGCATCGAGGAAGACCGTATCGACGATCCGAAACGCCTTAGACTTGCCGAGCATGCACTCATCGTCCGGACCGACAGTTTCATAGTAACCGACGAGTCTTAGACGGGTGCCGAAATAGATTCCAGCCTGCAAGTCGCGATTGCGAAGCCCCCTATGAAGCACCGTGAATTTGGTTCTGTGGTGAGGCCTCACTCTTACCCGCCATCCCGACGGCCAGAGCAACGGGACCCTGCTGCTGTCCTCGTCGGTGACGAGCCAGATGCATCCGTCGTCTGTAGAGCCCTGAATCTTCCCCGTCAGCTCGGATGTTGCCGAACGGGTAGGCCTGCCGGACGAAGGCAGGTCTACGATCCACTCATCGGCCCCGTGACATTCAGCCAATTGATCGCCTCTCCTCGCGCCACAACCACCGGCGATGAAAGATCGAACCCGCGCCCGACAACGCTGCAAGCAACGCTCAGCGCCAGTAGATCCGATTGTTGCATCCACATCAGGTAGCCCTTGAGCGGTTCGTGGAGTTCAAGCAGTTCATCGATGGTGGCGTGTCGTCGGCGCGGTTCAAGGGCAGGTCGGGGGAACGCGGAATCTTGTCAACTGGCGCTTCGTCGGGCTCGGAGCACGACGTCTTCGATGTGGTGGGCAGCAGAGGCGGCACCCGCCGGGCGAGGTCGCTTCTCATGAACCTCGATGTTCCATTCGGTTGAGTCGGTGAGCATAGCTGCGAAGTCGTCGACTCGTAGGTAGGCGTCTGGGTCGAACGGTCGACTGTGGGCCAGATTGCCGGTCGGCGCACGCATCGGCTCGAGGTCGTGGCTCACAACAAGGAGCGTGCCGCCGGGGGCAACGGCGTTGAGCAGGTTGCGAACACCGCGGCCATCGGGAGTGCGGGGAATCGATGCGTAATGCGCTGACACGAGGTCGAACGCTGCGGTTTCAAATGCATCGACTGCGTTCGCGTCAGCGCGGTGGCAGACGACGTGGAGAGCGCGGCGCTCGGCCTCGGCGTTGACACGGTCCAGTGCGCGTTGGGAGATGTCACTGGCAGTCACCTTCCAACCTTGTTCGGCCAGCCAGAGTGCGTCGCCGCCCTCGCCGGCGCCCACGTCGAGTGCA
Organism: Actinopolymorpha sp. B9G3; assembly: GCF_040120725.1. Classification (NCBI taxonomy): domain Bacteria; kingdom Bacillati; phylum Actinomycetota; class Actinomycetes; order Propionibacteriales; family Actinopolymorphaceae; genus Actinopolymorpha; species Actinopolymorpha sp. B9G3. The sequence continues at coordinate 21,597 of NZ_JBEEAB010000028.1, forward strand.
CGGCCAGGCGCGAGGCCGCCGACCTCGTTGACGAGTGTGCCGTTCGGGTTGCCGCTCCACATCTGGTCGCCGGCGTAGCGATGATCCCAGTCGGCCTCGTTGCCTGATCGTCGGGCGTCGGCTCGGATGTCGTCGTCTGCGAGACTGAAGCTGACCATGGCACCGACGCGGCTGCCGTCGGCGGCGGCCTGCAACACCTGCTGGCTCGGATCGGTGACGTTGCCGGCGGCGTAGAGACCCGGTATCGCGGTTGCCCCGGTCGCGTCGGTCTCCACGACATCCCCGAGCCCGGACGGGTGCGCCACCGGTCGCAGACCGAGCGAGGCAAACGGTTCGGCGCGTGCCCTGAACCGAGGACCAACCACTACCGCGTCGGCGTCGATGCGTTCGTGGTCGGCCAGCTCGACGGCCGCGACGTGGCCGTCCGCGCCCGTGACGATGCGGCCCACCGGCCCGGATCGGATGTCCACGCCGGCCGCCCGAAGGACGTCGATCTCGGACTCGTCGATGCCGACAGGGTTGTGGAGCACGACGGTGAGCCGCTCGCTGAGCTGGCGAAACAACCCGACGGGGTGCAGTCCCATGGAGTGGGTGACGATCTGGACGATGCGGCGGTCGCGGACCTCGAACCCGTGGCAGAAGGGACAGTGGATGACCTCGCGCCCCCAGTGCTCGGCCACTCCGTCGATGTCCGGAAGCACGTCCACCAGACCGGTGGCGGCAATGACCCGACGGGCGACGACGAAGTGACCATCGACGAGTTCGACGCGGAAGTGGTCGTCATCGGTCCGGGTCACACGACTCACCCGACCGGCGAGGACCTCACCGCCGTAGCTGCGTACCTCCTCGCGACCCACGGTGGTCAGATCTGAAGGCGTGACCCCCTCACGGCCGAGGTAGCCGTGCATGTGCGCGGCGGGGGCGTTGCGTGCATCGCCGGCGTCGATGACGATCACCGACCGGCGCTGACGCCCGACTTGGAGCGCGGCAGCAAGTCCGGCCGCTGATCCACCGACGACCGCGACGTCACAGTGCCGTTCTATGGGACGGAAGTCTGAATCACTCATGCCCCCGGACGCTACGCCATCCTGGCGATATGTGCGAGGCTACTTGCAGTATCCGCAAACACATGGAGAGGCGATGACGGAACCCAGGGAGATCGAAAAGCTGGTTCGGACGCGGCTACGGAGTCTTCGAACCACGCTCGGCTTGTCGCTCGACGAGGTCGCCGCACGCACCAACCTCAGCCCCTCCACCATCAGCCGCGTCGAAACCGGCAAGCGGACGATCAGCCTCGACATCCTGCTGCCGTTGGCCACGGCCCTGCATGTCGACCTCGACGCCCTGCTCGACGTGCGCAGTGACGACGATGTGGTCATCCGCCCGACGCCGGACAGCACGGGCGAGCGCACAACCTGGATGTTGAGCCGACCGACCGACAGCACGACCGCGGTCAAGATGCGCCTCGAACCAACCCGCAAAGCGGCTGAGCAACGGGTCCACCCCGGTCACGACTGGTTCTTCGTCACCGAAGGACGGGTGCGCTTGTCCCTCGGCGAACGCGAGATCACCGTCGAGACCGGCGAGGCCGCCGAGTTCGCCACCATGACACCGCACGCCTTCGCAGCCATCGACGGCCCGGCCGAGCTCATCATGATCTTCGATCGAGACGGCCACCACGCCCACATCCACCGCGAAACCGGGTAGCCATCCAAGAGCGTAAGACCTCGGCGCCCCAGGGCGGCGACTGCCAGCAGGTTCTGGAACTCAGCACGTTCAGGGTGTCGAGAATGCGGCGCTGGCTCCGTCCTAGGTACACCAGTGGCCACAACGGCCAGCGCGAGGAAGGAGAACACCATGACGATTCAGCGGATGGACAACGTCGGCATTGTCGTCGACGACATCGAGGACGCAGTACGAGGACAGCTACCGGCTCTGCTACGTCCGCGGCCCTGAGGGGATCTTCATCGGGTTGGCCGAGGATCTCGGCTAGCGGCCCGTCGCGGCCGACCTGCGACCCACCAGAACGATCCGCCTGGAGAGACCGAGAACGGCAACGGGAGGAACAACAATGCAACCGAACGAGATCACCGAGGTACTGAACCGACCGATCAGCCAGGAACTGTTGGCCCGCGACCTGACGCGCTTGGCCTATGTCGCCAAGGACGGCACACCCCGCAATGTGCCGATCGCGTTCGCCTGGAACGGCTCGGAGATCGTCATGTGCACGACGAAGAACGCGCCGAAGCTCCCGGCCCTACGCGACAACCCGACGGTCGCCCTGACGATCGACACCGAGGTGCACCCACCCAAGATCCTGCTCATCCGCGGCCGCGCCGAGCTGGACTACGTCGATGGCATCCCGGACGAGTATCTCCGGGCGACCAGCACCTACGAGATGACGCCCGAGCAGCGGGTCGAGTGGGAGGCGGAGGTGCGTTCGCTCTACCACGACGGCATGGTCCGGATCGTCGTGACCCCGACCTGGGCGAAGCTGATCGACTTCGAGACGACTCTGCCGAGCGCGGTCGAGGAACTGGTCCGACAGCGGGAGGAGCGTCAGCACGGCTGAGCGGCGCGCGGTCGCTCGCAGTGGGGATCGCCCATGCCTCGACCCCACCGCGGCACACGGGGTCTGTGAAGTCCGCCAGGAAATGTCCCAGGAAAACGTCCCGGTGGGATGTCGAGAACCCGCTCCCCGCTCCGTCCCCGCAGTGAACACGGCCACAATGGGCCGTTCGCGTAAGGAGAACATGATGGCCAAGTACCTGCTGCTCAAGCACTACCGGGGTGGCCCGGCCCCCGCCGCGGAGTTCGGGCCGATTGACCAGTGGACACCGGACGAGGTCGACGCGCATGTGCGGTTCATGCGCGACTTCGCGGCCCGGCTGGAGGAGACGGGCGAGTTCGTCGACACCCAGGCGCTGGCGCCCGACGGCGCGTTCGTGCGGTACGACGGTGAGGGGCGGCCGCCGGTGACCGACGGGCCGTTCGCCGAGACCAAGGACCTGATCGCCGGGTGGTACATCATCGACGTGGAGTCGTGGGACCGCGCGGTACAGCTGGCGGGGGAGCTGTCGGCGGCCCCCGGGCCTGGCGGCAAGCCAGTCTACGAATGGCTGGAGGTTCGCCCGTTCTACGGCGAGCAGTCGACGGTCACCGAATGAACGAGTCGCTGCTGCGGGACCTGGTGCCCGCGGTGATCGGGGTCCTCGTCCGGCGTAAGGCCGACTTCGCGTCGGCCGAGGATGCCGTGCAGGACGCCCTGGTCGAGGCCGTGCGCGTGTGGCCGGACGACCCACCGCGGGACCCCAAGGGCTGGCTGGTCACCGTGGCCTGGCGCAAGTTCCTCGACGCTGCCCGCGCCGACACGTCCCGACGGCACCGCGAGGAACGCGTCGAGGGCGAGCCCATGCCCGCCCCGGGCGAGGCGGTGGACGACACGCTCCAGCTGTACTTCCTGTGCGCTCACCCTTCCTTGACACCGGCCTCGGCCGTCGCGCTCACGCTGCGCGCGGTCGGCGGCCTGACCACGCGTCAGATCGCGCAGGCCTACCTCGTGCCGGAGGCGACCATGGCCCAACGGATCAGCCGGGCCAAGCGGACCGTCTCGGGCGTCCGGTTCAACCAGCCCGGGGACGTCGCCACCGTGCTGCGCGTGCTCTACCTGGTCTTCAACGAGGGCTACTCCGGCGACGTCGACCTCGCCGCCGAGGCGATCCGGCTCACCCGCCAACTTGCGGCCAAGATCAACCATGAGGAGGTGGCGGGCCTGCTTGCGCTCATGCTGCTCCACCACGCGCGGCGCCCGTCACGGACCCGCACCGACGGCAGCCTCGTGCCCCTCGCCGAGCAGGACCGCAGCCTGTGGAACACCCGCCTGATCGCCGAGGGCGTCGACGTCCTCCAAGCGGCCCTCACCCGCGACCGCCTGGGCGAGTTCCAGGCCCAGGCCGCCATCGCCGCGCTGCACGCCGACGCGCGGACGGCCGAGGAGACCGACTGGGTGCAGATCGTCGAGTGGTACGACGAACTGCTGCGGCTCACCGACAACCCGGTAGCCCGCCTCAACCGCGCCGTCGCGGTCGGCGAGGCCGACGGCCCAAGGGCCGGACTGGTTGCCCTGGCGGAGCTCGACCCCTCCCTGCCCCGCCACACGGCGGCCGCCGCGTACCTCCACGAGCGTGACGGTGACCCAGTCACCGCAGCACGGCTCTACGCCGAAGCCGCCCGATCAGCACCCAATCTCCCCGAACGCGACCACCTCACGCGACAGGCCGCACGGCTCAACGCGCAGCTGCGCAGTTGAGCGGCGGACGGTAGGCATACACCGACGAGGGCTTCCTTCACCATCTCCATACAGGTCTGGATACAGGGCTGACGCATTCCCTTCGAGTCAGGGCTGACGCCCCGTTTCCCTCGACGGCGTCAGGGTCGCCAGATGACGACCTCGACGGCACTGGCCCGCTCGGCAAAGCGGCCGTTCGGGGCTGATTTCTGCAGGAGGTGGCGCAGATCGCCTTCGAAAGCGGGGAGTTGGTCGGTGAACAAGTGCGGCGCCGAACTGGAAAGGGAGAACACCGCCGAGATGATCTCGTCGATGCTCCGGTCGGTGATCCGTTCCTCGTCGATGGTGATCCGGGTAGGGCCGGTATAACCGGCTTGTCGCATGACGGCCTCCTCGCCTCCGCGGGTGCCTTGCGGCAAGTGGCCTTGTCCGGCCCGGCGTACTGGTCCGAGATACCGGGCGACCAGGTCCTCGATCTGTTCCCACGGTGGTGGCGGGTGCGGCAGCGGGTGCTCACCGGTCACACCACGGTGCGTGGTGGCACCGACGTGGATCCAGGCCCCACCTGGGCTGAGCATGTCGCGGACGCGACGGGCGACCAGGGGCTGATCCATCCAGTGGAACGACTGGGCGAACGAGGCGACCTGGAACGTGCCCAGGCCGGCTGGCAGGTCCTCGGCGCGCAGATGCCGCCATTCGATGGCGCCTGCCTCCGCCTCCCCGGCCCGGCGCTGTGCTTCGGCGATCATGCCGGGGTCGGCGTCGACGCCTACTGCCGAGGCGAACCGGGGTGCCAGCAGGACTGTGAGCGACCCGGGTCCGCAGCCGACGTCCAGCAGTCGCCCGGTGCCGTCGAGATCGAGTTCATGGCAAACAGCGTCGGCGAGGCTGGGCGGGTAGGGCATGCGGCCGATGCCGTAGTGGGCTGCGCTCCCGGAGAACAGCGTCTCGTCCCACGTCCATTCCTTGGCGTCCATTTCAGGATGGTACTGGCGAGGCGATCCGCGGCCGGTCGGTGATCCGACGCCACAGCTGGGCAGGTGCATTCCGCATGTGACGCCTGGAAGTAGCCGAGCATTCGGGCCGGGTCCGTGAGGATGGTTGTCAAAATCCTGTGGGCAGACGCGGGGTGTAGGGCTCCTCGAGGGCGTGCATCTCGCTGTCGGTGAGCTGGATGCCCAGTGTCGCGGCGGCGTCGACCAGGTGCTTGGTGGGTCCGACGATGGGCGCGGTGACGACGGGATTGTGGAGTACCCAGGCGAGGGCGATCTGTGCCATGGGCACGCCACGCGCTTCTGCGACCTGCTGCACCGCATCCGCGATGGGCTTGTCCTGCGCCTCGAAGAACCGACGGCCCACCGGGTCGGTGGAGGCGCGATGTGTCTGTGTGCCCCACGGCCGGGCCACACGGCCCTTGGCGAGCGGACTCCACGGGACGCTGCCCACGCCCTCGTCGGCCAACAGCCCGAACATCTCCCGCTCCTCCTCCCGCTGCATCAGGCTGTACTGGTTCTGCATGGAAACGAACCGCGTCCAGCCATGCAGGTCAGCGGTGTATTGCAGCTTCGAGAACTGCCACGCCCACATGGACGAGCCGCCGATGTACCGGACCTTGCCGGAACGTACGACATCGTGGAGGGCTTCCATCGTCTCCTCGACGGGCGTGTGCGGATCGAAGCGGTGGATCTGGTACAGGTCAACGTAGTCGGTTCCCAGCCGCGTAAGGGATGTGTCGATCTGCTCCAGGATGGCCTTGCGCGACAGCCCTGAGCCGCCTGGACCGTCGTGCATCTTGAAGAACGCCTTCGTCGCCAGCACGACGTCCTCCCGGCGGGTGTACTTCTCGATGGCTCGCCCGACGATCTCCTCCGAGCTGCCGTAGCCGTAGACGTTCGCGGTGTCCCAGAACGTGATGCCGAGCTCGACGGCCTGCCGAAAGATCGGCTCCGCGGCGTCGTCGTCGAGGGCCCATTCGCTGAAGCCTCGGGATGGGTCACCGAAGCTCATGCAGCCCAGCGCGATCCGGCTGACCTTCAGTCCCGAGTTCCCCAAGCGCGTGTACTCCATGACACATTCCTTCCGTGACAGCTCTTGTGTACGGCGGGGCAGGAGCCGAAGTGTTCCGGCGCGGGTCCGCCGAAGTTGCGCAGTTCCTCGGGCGTCCACACGCTCACTGGCGCGGCGAACACCGCACGCTTCGTCTACCTCGACCCGGCCTCCAGGGACTTCCTCGTCGACTGGGAACGTGCAGCCGCCGACATCGCCGCGATCCTGCGGTCAGAGGCGGGGAGAAACCCGCACGACAACGCCCTCACCAACCTCATCGGCGAACTGTCGACCCGAAGCGAAACTTTCCGCACCCGATGGGCCGCACACAACGTGCGCTTCCACCGCACCGGCGTCAAGAAACTGCACCACCCGGTCGTCGGCGACCTCGACCTCAACTTCGAGGCCCATGGAGTTCCCCTCCGACCTCGGCCTCACACTTCTGGTGTACACCGCACTGGCCGGCACGCCGACAGCCGACGCCCTCCAGGTGTTGGCTAGCTGGGTAGCGACCCAAGACCAACGCGATCAGGAAGAGACAGACGCGGCAGCAGGAAAGGAATGAGGGATCAGGGCCCGAGGCGGGCGAGAAGCTCCGCTCGCCTGTCGGGTGTGGTGAAGCTCGCCTGGATGGCGTTCCGCGCGATGTCGTGCAGCTGTCGAATGGTGAGACCGAGTGAGGCTGCCACGAGGTATTCCCGCCCGATCGTCGTACCGACCTGGATCGGATTGTCTGTCGCGAGAGCCACCGCGACACCAGCCTCGATGAGCTGAGGCAGTGGATGCTCCTCGAGCGACGGCGTGGCGCCTAGGAAGGCATTGCAGGTCAGTGCGCACTCCAAGGTGATGCCGCGGTCGATGAGCAGATCAATGAGGCCCGGTTCGGAGGCGGCGTGAATGCCGTGCCCGATGCGGGTGAGGCCGGGCGTCTGGGCCGCGGCGGCGATGTTGGCTGTGGACATTTCGCCAGCGTGCGCGGTGACGCCGAGGCCGACCTCCGCGAAACGCTCAGCGAGGCGGTAGATCGGGGTCCAGTCGGCGTCGGTGAGGTACGGCTGGTACAGAAAGTCCACGCCGGCGAGGCCGTCGTCCCGGGCCCGCACGCATTCGTCGGCGATGGCGGCAACCTCGTCCGCGGGCAGTGTCGTCATGACGATGGCGATCGCCTCGGCGCGGAGCTGAGGGTACTTTTCCTGGGCGCGCTGTTCAGCCTGGCGGAAGAGTTCCATGAACCGAGCCTTGCGTATTGTGCGGCCGTCGCCTCGCACCTCCACGTAATGCGCGCCCGCCTCGGCCTCGAATTCCAGGAGTTCGGCAAATCGGGCTACGAAGAGGTCGTCATCATCGTCGGCTAACGGAACTGGTTTGACCGTGCCGATGAGACGCAAGCGTTCTTGTCCGGCTGGAACGGTCTCGATTATCTGACGGCGCCAGGCCGACCAGTCATATGGTGGTCGACCGTCACGCCTGGAAAAGATGCGGTCCAGGCATCGCTCAGCCTCTTGGTGCAGATGCAGGTCGGCCTTGGGGATCGCGTCGATCGCTCGTAGACAATCGCTGGTCATCGCGTTCGTGGGATCGGTGCTCAGCATCGGCGGCCGTATCGATTCGAGGAATTCGGATTGGCTGATTTTACTTGAATATTCCCCTGGACATGCTGACGGCCGGCTGAGAGCGCATACGGGCGAAGAAACGTGTCCGGAAATTGCCAGGGCTGCGACGATGGCCGGACCCAGGTCAAAGCCGTGGACTCTCGCCCGCGGCCAGCAGTCGCTGCCCGATGGTCCGCGCGGCTTCCTGGAGTTCGGGGCACTTCACGATCCGGTACGACCTCGGCAGCGCCGCGAGTTGCTCGGCGTACCAGATCGGGTTGCTGGTGCTGCCGACCAGTCGGGTGGTCTGAGAGTCGACTGGTTCGAGCCGCCCGAGGGCGCGGGGGAGGCAAGGCGTCACGGTGTCGAGGGGCGCGTCGATGACGACCTCGGTGGCGTAGTCCCAGCCGACGGCGAGGTGCGTTTCGAGGTCGGCGACGGGGTCGAGGTCGGCGGGCGGAGTGAAAATGCCGTCGAGGATCTCGACGGCGGTGACCCGGTCGATGCGGTAGGCGCGCCGATCGTTCGCATGGTGGGACCAGCAGAGCAGGTACCACCGGCCGTGGCGTACGACGACCGCCCACGGGTCAACCTCGCTCACCCACTCGGACCCGGCCTCGGAGCGGTAGGCGAGCCGCACCCGTCGGTGGTTCGAGCGGGCCTCGACGAGCGCGGTCGTGGTTTCGGGGTCGGGCCGGGCGGCGGAGCGGTCGGGGGCGGGCGCGGTACTTCGACGGACGGCCTCGGCCTGGGCGGCCACCGGCTCCGGGAGTGCCTGCACGATCTTGCCGAGTGCGCTGCCGACCAGGGTTGCCGGATCGCCTGCGTCGTGGTGGCCGTCGAGTACGGCCATGACCAGTCCGAGGGCTTCCGCAGCCGTGAACATCAGCGGCGGAAGCCGAAGGCCGCGGCCGATGCGGTAGCCGCCGTGGGGCCCACGGACAGACTCGATCGGGATACCGGCCTCGCGGAGGATGCCGACATATCTCCGGGCGGCCCGCTCCGAGACACCGAGCTTGTCGGCGAGCCGGTCGGCGGTGATGCCCGGGCTGGCCTGGAGAAGTTCGAGGGCCAGGAGGGCCCTTGCGGTGGGGCTCGTGTCGTACGCCATCAGCAAGTCCAGAATCCGGAAGTGGAACGTCCGGATCGGAGCGTAGCGTGTGGCGCCATGACCAAGGAAGACCGACGCCGAGGGCGACGGGGCCGGCCAGTGCAACGCCCGTTGAGCCGCGACCGAGCGGGTCTTCCCTACGACGAACGATCACAGCCATGATGGCGGCCATGGAAGAGGCGGCCGAGGGGGACCACGACGGCATGGTCGTGGAGTTCAGCGGCGAGATCTGGCAGTGGCGGGGCCCGGCGCCGTACTACTTCGTCACCGTGCCGGAGGAGGAGAGCCTCGACCTGCAGTCGGTTTCCGCGGCAGTCACCTACGGCTGGGGGATGATCCCCGTCCAGGTGCGGATCGGCGACACCGAGTGGGCGACGTCCCTGTGGCCCAAGGACGGGGGATACGTCGTACCGCTGAAGGACATGGTGCGCAGGGCCGAGGGGCTTGACGACGGCGACACCGTCACGGTCCGGCTGACCACGAGTGGTCGCCAGTAACCCGAGTGGCACCCGAGCTGTACCCACGGCCGGGGACGCCCGCAGGTTCTGCGTCCCGCCGGCGACCGGGACCCCTCCCACCCGCTCGGCGATACGCTCCGGAGAAGTAGGACGAACTGGTCATATCCGCAGCGACTGCGAGGACGGCGATGAGCTCTGTCGGTCCGGAACACCTGCCCTCCCCCGACGCGGACCAGCCGCCAGTTGAGCAACGTCCGCGCGCGGTCACCGTCGCCGCCGGGCTCTGGCTGGCGTTGGGCATCGTCCTCGCGGTGGCTGCCCTTTGGTACTGGGCGCAGCAGAGCGGGACCGGCGCGTCGCTGTCGCCTGTTGCGGTGTTCCTCGTCGTCGGGCTGGGCGTGGTCTTCGTGGTGGCGTCGACGCGGCTGCGACGCGGAAGTGCCGTTGCCCGGATCGTGCTGACCGTCCTCGGCGGTCTCTTCATACTCGCACTCTGGCCCATACCCGTGGTGGTGCCCGCCGTGGTCCTGCAGTTCCTCCCGGCAAGCAACGCGTGGTTCCGGTGGCAGGCGGCGCTACCTCGGCCGGAACAGCCCTGAGCCGATCTCGGTGGACACGGCAACTCCTCAGCCATACTCTCGCAGGGCGCTGGAGGGCGCTTCCGGGTCCGCGGGAAGGGCATAGTCCACCTTCGTTCGACCTACGTATGCACGTCGCCGGCCTCTACTTTCTGGCCTGAACGTGGACCCAGGCGCTCGAGAAGGAGACGCCATGGCCGTCCGTTCGCCGACATCTGATCCGGAGCCGCTCCATCGCCGACTCCAGTTGGCTGGAGCGTCCAACCACCAGAGCATGTTCAGTACGCAGGCGGTGGCTGCCGGCGGATCGGTGCGACGCACGTACGGCGGCGTGGTGGCCTACCGGCCCGGCACGGAGATCCTCGTGGGCTTTCCAGACGTACCGTCGGCCGAGGCGTCCGAGTTCGCCGACGAGGTGGTGGCCTTCGCCCGACAGCATCGCCCTCTCGGTCAGGTGGGCTGGTGGTCGATGGATGAGCGGGCGGTCGACGACCTCGGACCCCGGCTTCTCGCTCGGGGCTTTCACTGGGGTTGGCGGCCGAACTGGATGGGACTGGACCTCACGAACCTCGTCGAGGACAATCCCGAGCCCGAGGGTCTGGTCGTGGCCGAGATCGACAAGGACACCGATCGCGGTCTGGAGGATCTGCCGTATCGGCCGGTGGCCAGCGATGGGACCGTCCCATCGCTGCGGTGCTTCGCCGCGTTCCTCGAGGATGTCGGTGTGGGCGCCGTCATGCTGCACCTGTCCGAGTTCGAAGGGGAGTCGATCGGCGGAATCTATGACACGGCCGTCGTGGCCGGCGTCCGGCGGCAGGGCATCGGCACGGCGCTGACGGTCGCCGCATGCCGATCTGCGCGAGAGTTGGGCTGCCAGCACGTTCTGCTCAACGCGACGGCCATGGGTGAGCCGGTCTATCGGCGGGCGGGCTTCAGGGCGTTGGGTGAGGCCGGTCAAACCTGGTGGATGCCCCACGAGACGCTCCAAGCCCCGCCACCACCGCGCGAGGAGGTAGTCCTCGTGGAGGCGATTGGACGCGGAGACGTGTCCGCCGTCCGTGGTGCACTGCAGGTCGAACCGCGGGCCCTCGAACGCAGGTTCAGCTGTGGACTCACCCTCGGCGAGATCGCTGAGGTGACCCACCAGCACACGATCACGCGGTTGCTCACGTCGTACAAGCCCTGATGTGCACCGGCGCGACGTCACCTGCCGCCCCGGCCGCGCGTGATCCGGCGCGACGGGCGCTTTCTGACCGTCCGGGTCGATCACGCGGAGGCAAAGTGGTCAACTGTCTGTCTGCCCGGGTGGTCGGGGCGCGCTCGACATGCAGGTTCGGCTGCTGGCTCATCGACATTCCCCTTCCTGGCGTTGCTGTTCGGCCACCCGACTGGACCATGGGCCGTCAGTTCGTGGGCTCGGCTTGCGCGCTGGGTGTACGCCGGAGCCAGTCGTTGAGGGTGTCGAAGTCCACGAGCGTGAGGCCGTGTTGAGAGTCGACGCGGTGAAGCAGGGCCGGGCCGTGATGGTGTGTCGTGACCCATGACCGGTCCAGTTCGCCGATCTCGTCGTCCACCCAGATGAACGGGCGTCCTGCGGCAGCCTCGACGAGGGCCTTGGTCTTCCAGTGCAACACGCTGAAATCGTCTTCCTCGGGTGCGTCCGGAAGGTCGGCCACTGGTAGCTCTGGCAGTCCGAGCAGCGGAGCGATCACCTCGTTGGCGCCATGCATCCACGCCGTTGCCCAGACGAGTTCGCAGGACAAGGCCCGCAGCAGTGGGCCGTGTGCCGGATCGAGCTTCGCGAGCTGTGGATTCGACGCGTCCTGCCATGCGCCCCAGTCGATGGGCGAGGGACGCGGAACGCCGCCGACCGGCAGGAGGGTCCCGTCGACGTCCAGGAACAGCAGGGGGCGCCGTGCATGATCGGCCACGGCCGCACCGTATCGGCTTTCGCGCGAGGCAAGCCGTTGGGCCGTTCACGGGGCCGGCGGCGCCATGATGTCGGGCCACCGCCCGGCAGGTCCGGGTGCGGTTGACATGCAGCCAGTTGGCTGCCTAAGTTGTAGGCAGCCAACTGGCTGCATGTTTGGGGGTGGCAGATGGACGAGGTGTTCAAGGCACTGGCGGACCCGAGCCGGCGGCGGCTGCTCGACAGCCTGAACGCACGAAACGGCCAGAGCCTGCGCGAACTCTGTGCGGGTCTGGACATGGCCCGGCAGTCCGTCAGCAAGCACCTCAGCCTCTTGGAGGCCGCCAACCTGGTCGCCACCGTGTGGCGCGGCCGGGAGAAGTTGCACTACCTCAACGCCGAACCGATCAACGCCATCGCCCAGCGGTGGATCAGCCAGTACGACCGCGATCGGGTCCACGCACTCGCCGACCTGAAGACAGCATTGGAGTCAGAACCCATGAGCAAGCCGGAGTTCGTCTACACCACCTACATCAACACCACGCCCGAACGACTCTGGCAGGCGTTGACCGATCCCGCGTTCACCGCGCGGTACTGGGGGACCACGTTCGACACGGACTGGAAGGTGGGATCGTCGATGACCTGGAACGAGCACGGCATCACCACCGCCGACCCCGGCCAGGTCATCCTCGAGTCCGAGCCCTGCCGCCGACTTTCCTACACCTGGCACACCTTCACACCCGAGTGGTACGCCGGTGCGAAGGAATGGGTGGCCGCGGACTTCCTCGACAGGGCGGTGAAGGAACGCCGGTCCAAGGTGACCTTCGACATCGAACCTGCCGGACCGTTGGTCAAGCTGACCGTCGTCCACGACGGCTTCGAGCCCGACAGCGTCGTCCTGGAAACTGTCAGCCAAGGCTGGCCGCATCTGTTGTCCAGTCTCAAGTCGCTGCTGGAGACTGGCGAGCCCCTTCCTGACCCCGAGCCGGTCGGCGCCCGCCAGGGAGGCTGAGCGGCTCGCGGGCGCGGCCATCGACCTGATCACGGTCAGGTCGATGGCCGCGGACGCGGTCGGGTTCCAGTTTCCGGCGGGCGGCCGGTGCGATGTCGGTGGCGGCGGAGGTCACGATGCGGCCTCCATCTCCAGCAGGGTCCTCTTGGCGGTGACGCCCCCGACGTACCTCCCGATCGAACCGTTGGCGAGGACCACGCGGTGGCAGGGCACGACGACGGGGAGCGGGTTGCGCGCGCACGCGGTACCGACCGCGCGCACCGCTGCCGGGCTGCCTGCGGCCGCGGCGACGGCGCCGTAGCTCGCGGTCGTGCCGTAGCCGATCTCGCGGAGATGATCGAGCACGAGCCGGCGGAAGCCGCGAGCGAGCCGCATGTCCAGGGGCAGGTCGAAGGCTCGTCGGCGGCCGGTGAAGTACTCGTCGATCTGCCTGGCCGCCGGATCGAGTCGGGCAGGGGTGCGGAGGATGCGCGGGCTGACCTCGCCGGCGAGGGCGTCGAGGACCTTCTCGTGACCCTCGATCGGGTACGCCACGCGGACCAGCCCACGTTCGGTCGCCGCGACGAGCAGCTCGCCGACGGGGGTGTCGACCGTGCGGTACGCGACATCGAGGATTCCGGCCCGCTGGGCCTGGTCGGTCAGGTGGTCGCGGAGCCGGTCGTACGCCTCGCCGAGCGGATCGGCGTCGGTCGCCCGCTCGAGGGCGGCGCGCAGGTCGGCGTCCTGGCCCGCGTCGGGTTCTGGCGCGGTGGTGATCATCGGGTGATCCCCTCCTGTAGGCGGTTCTCACCCTGTCAACGCACGGCCCAGGGCGATTCGTGAGGTCGCCGCGGGAGATCGTCCGTCCGACGCGCCGAGTCTGCGGTCGAGGATGGCGCCAGCCGGCGGACTGGGCGGAAGGTCTGGTTCGTCGTGCTGTTCGCAAGATGTGGCGCCTGCGTTCGCGGTCCTGGCAATCAACCCGGCCGCTGCTTGCCTGTCACCGGCAACCAGTGCTGCCCACCGGGGCCCTCGGCCGCGGCATGTTTGCCGTACCGACGCAACCAGGTGATGCTCGAGGGGTGCGAGGACGTGCAGCGGGCAGCGCGCGGGCGCTTCCGGGGGGCAGTGGCGGTCCCGGTCGCCTCCGGACGGTCGATCTTGCCGGAGTCCCGGCCCTGGCGAGCCAGGACGCAAAGGGCGCACCGGCCGACCTGCTCGGTGACTACCTGCTCGTGCTGTCAGAAATGAGCGCCACAGGTCGCCGGCTCCGTCGGGAGGAGCTCGAAACCAGGCGGGCTGTCGGTGTCCGGGCCGCGGAGCGAGGCGTGCCTCTGCGGGTGGTCATCGATCTCTACCTCAGTGCGACGTGGCTGGCCTGGCCACTGCTGCCAGGGGTACGTCGGGCCCGAGGCATCACCGAGCTTCGGAGCCTCGGGGAGAAGCTCTTCCGCGCGGCCGACGCGTCCGTCAGCGCGATAGCCGAGGGTTACGAAGGTGCCCAGCGTCGGGCCATCCGGCAGGAGGAGGCGCAGCGCCGTGAGTTCATCGACGATCTGCTGAACGGACATCGTGACCTGGGCATGCTGGCCGAGCGCGCCCAGCAGTTCGGACTCCGGCTCGCGGGTGCGCATGTCGTTGCGGCCGCGGAGGCTGAGCAGCCCTTTGCCGAGGGCGATCCGGTGGCCCGCAGAGTCGAGCGGGCTCTTCTGTCGCGGTTCGGCTCGCGGGACCTTCTCGTGACCACGAAGGAGGGGCTGCTGCTCTGCCTCACCGCAGATGACCTGACCGACGTACCCGACCAGTTCGCCAGTGAGGTGGAGAAGGCGATCGGGAACGACACCGGGTGGCGCGTGGCGATCGGGCGGGCGCATTCCGGCCCGGGCGGCGTCGTGCGGTCGTTCGAACAGGCGCGTAGCGCTCTCGAGTTCGCTCGGCAGCTCAAGCTCGAGGCACGTGTTCTTCGGGCGGCCGATCTGCTCGTGTTCCAGGTCCTCTTCCGTGATCGTGCGGCACTCGCCGAGCTGGTCACCGCGGTGCTGGGTCCTCTGGCGGAGGCACGTGGTGGCGCAAGACCGCTGCTCGACACGCTGTCGGCCTACTTCTCGGCCGGAAGCGTGGCGACCGTTGCGGCGCGCCGCCTGCAGATCGGTACCCGGACGGTCACCTATCGCCTCGACCGGATCAAGGCGCTGACCGGATACTCCCCGGATGATTCGATGCAGCGGTTTGCGTTGGAGGTGGCGGTCCTGGGTGCGCAACTGCTCGACTGGCCCGAGGTCGAGACCCCCCGCGAGCGAGCGTAGGCGCCCCTCCCTGTGGCGCCCTCGTATCCGACTATCCGCGCGACGTCCGGGGACGCGCTTGACGCGGTAGGGACGGCGACAGCAGGCACTCGAGCACCTGACTCGCCGTGATGACACCGCGCAGGTGCTGCCCGTCGCGAACGCCGACGAGCGGGCAGCGCAGCTGAATCATCACCGACGCCAGCTCGATGAGCGTGGCCTGCCCATCCACGACAGCCAGCTGCGCCGGGGATGGCGGCACGATGTCGCCGATCCGCCGCCCGGCAAGGTCATCGGCGATCCGATCGGCATGCTCCTCGTCGTAGACGTGGGCCAGGCAGGGACTCTCCTGGACGTACGCGGGGACGAGCGATCGCAGGATGTCCACCGTCGACACCACGAGCGGCGGCCGGGCCGTACCGCGGGTGACGATCAGGCCTGGCAGCCGCTGGCTGGCCACGAGTCTCAGTACGTGTACGGCGTCATCTTCGTGCGCGGCAACCGGGAGACTCTCCTCGACGATCTCGACAGCGCGCATGTTTCGGCCCTCCCACATCGATGGGTCCGGCAAAGTGCACCGCGGCCCTCGGACCTCAACGGTGCCTCCCGCTGCATGGTCGCTTCGTTTGTCCTGGCGCGGCAATGGCACTCCGCACCGCAGTAGGCCCCGCCTTGTTGCCGGACTACGGCAACCCCGCGCGGCGAAGCCTGGCGGCTCGCGATCTGGTCCACGAACCTCAGGCCAGCCGACGATGGCACGGCATCCGGTCACCGGAGGTTGCCGGCGCTTCGTGCGTCCCGGACCGCCGCCGGCTGGACAGCTGCTCCGGGGGTCGGCGACGGATTCATGCGGCCAGTCCACGGCGCTCGGGACCAGTCACGACAAGGGCAGGGCGGCGATGGGCCTTCGTAAGGCAGACGACACCCGGAGCACGGTTCTCGGACCGGTTGTCCGTTTCCTGAAGGAGGAGACGACCGGGGGTTACCTCCTCCTCGGTGCCGTCATGGTGGCGCTCGCCGTGGCGAACAGTCCGGCATCGTCGGCCTACGAGGGCCTCTGGACGACGAAACTCAGCATCGGCCCGGGCCCACTCGCGATCACCGAAGACCTCAGGCACTGGATCAACGACGGCTTGATGACCTTGTTCTTCTTCGTCGTCGGGCTGGAGATCAAGCGGGAGCTGGTGAGGGGGGAGCTGCGCGACCGGCGGACGGCGGCACTTCCCGCGATCGCCGCGGTCGGAGGCGTCGTCCTGCCGGCTCTCACGTTCCTGGTGATCTCGGGAGGTGGTGAGCGAGGAGCCGGGTGGGGGATTCCGATCGCCACGGACATCGCGTTCGCGGTCGGCGTCCTGGCAGCGCTCGGCGACCGCGTTCCTTCCGGTGCCAAGCTGCTCCTGCTCAGTATCGCGATCGTCGACGACATCCTCGCGATCGCCGTGATCGCGGTGTTCTACTCGTCCCACCTGGCACCTGGCTGGCTCGCGGCGGCCGGAGCCGGGCTCGTCCTCGTGCTGGCCCTGCGTGCCGGGGGAGTCCGTACGATCTGGCCCTACGTCGTGACAGCGCTCGGGGTCTGGTACGCAACCCACGAGTCCGGAGTCCACGCGACCATCGCAGGTGTCGCTCTCGCCCTGCTCACCCCCGCTCGACCCTTCAGGGGACGCGACGTCCTCGGCGAGCTCGAGAGCCGACTCCACCCGGTCACGGCGTTCGTCGTCGTACCGGCCTTCGCCCTCGCGAACGCCGGTGTCGACCTGCGGGGGACCGCCTTGCCCGAGGCGGCCGGCTCTCGGATCGCGTGGGGAGTGGCAGCGGGCCTGCTTCTCGGCAAGACCTTGGGAATCGGGATCGCGGCGTCCGTGGCCGTCCGCGCGCGGGTCGGCTCCCTTCCGTGCGGCTTGAGCCTCGGCAACGTGTGGGGGATCGCGGCGCTGGCGGGAATCGGATTCACCGTGTCGCTGTTCATCGCCGGCCTGGCCTACCACGATCCGGCCAGCGTGGAGCAAGCCAAGATCGGCATCTTCGCCGGCTCGCTGGCCGGCGGGGTGATCGGGGCCGCACTCCTGACTCGCTCGACGTCTGCCGAGACACGGGAGAGGGCCGCGTCGCGCTGATCGCATCGCAGGCGGTTCGTGTCCCATGATGAGGGCATGGAGGTCACCGAGGTCCTGCTGCCAGGTGTGGGAATCCGCTACGAGTTCAACACCGAAGAAGGTGAACGCGTCGGGATCATCGCCCGGCGGACTGGCGACGTCGACCTGGTCACCTACGCCGCAGCTGATCCCGATGTGGCTCGTCCCGTTCTCAGCCTGACCGCCGACGAGGCGGAAACCGTCGCCGAGATCCTCGGTGCCCCCCGGGTTGCCGAGCGATTCGCCGATCTCACCAGGGAGGTACCCGGACTCGGCGCCGGCCAGATCGAGATCGGCCGGGGCTCGCGCTTCGACGAGCGGCCGCTCGGCGACACGCGGGCGCGGACTCTGACGGGTGCCTCGATCGTCGCCATCGTCCGTGATGCCCAGGTGATCGCCTCTCCCGGACCCGGCGAGCTGCTCCGAGCAGGCGACGTCCTCGTGGTGATCGGTACGCACGACGGGATCTCGGCTGTCGAACGACTCGTCCGTAGCTGAGCGGGGTACCCGTGCACTCATCCACCGGCCTGCTGGTCGAGCTGGGTATGGTCCTGCTCGTTCTCAGCCTTCTGGCGGTGCTTGCCCGCCGGCTCGCGCTGTCTCCCGTGCCTCTCTACCTGCTTGCCGGGCTCGCGATCGGGGACGGCGGCGTGGTGCCGACTCCGGCGGCGGGGGAGTTCGTGGAGGTGGGCGCGTCCATCGGCGTGGTCCTGCTTCTTCTGGCCCTTGGCCTGCAGTTCTCCTACTCGGAGTTCAACGACAGCATGCGGCGGCACCTACCGTCTGCTGGGGTGGACTTCCTGCTCAACGCCACGCCAGGTGCGGTCGCGGGATGGCTCCTTGGCCTCGGGTGGACCGGGAGCCTGGCGCTGGCGGGAGTCACCTGGGTGTCGTCGTCCGGCATCGTCGCCCGGCTTCTCAACGACCTCCGCCGCATGGGCAACCGGGAAACGCCATCGGTGTTGGCCGTCCTCGTCCTGGAGGACGTCGCGATGGCGCTCTACCTGCCGTTGATGACGATCCTCGCGGCGGGCGGCACCTGGCGACAGGCGGTGTTCGGCGTCGCCGCCGCATCGGGGGCGCTTCTCCTGGCGTTCACCGCGTCCCACCGGCTGGGGACGTCGGTCGACCGGATGCTCGCGGGCGCCGACACCGAACAGTTGCTGCTCCGCGTCTTCGGCCTGACGTTGTTGGTCGCCGGACTCTTCGAGTTCGCCAACGCCTCCGCGGCCGTCGGCGCGTTCCTCGTCGGGCTCGTCCTGACCGGCGAGGTGGCCGAGCGGGCTCGTCAGGTCATCACTCCGCTGCGGGACCTGTTCGCCGCCGTCTTCTTCCTCGCGATCGGGTTCACCGTCGACCCGCGTGACCTGCTACCAGTCCTGCCCGCGGCCTTACTCCTTGCCCTGGTGACCGCAGGGACCAAGGTGGTGGCGGGCTGGTACGCCGCGGCGCGCGACGGAGCCGGTCCACGTGGTCGGCTCCGCGCCGGTACGGTGCTCATCGCCCGGGGCGAGTTCTCCCTCGTGATCATCGGCTTGACCGGCATGGCCGGCCTCCTCACCTCGCTCGCCACGGCGTACGTGATCGTGCTTGCCGTGATCTGCCCCCTGGCGACGCGGTTCACCGGCATCGCCGGGCCGTCGCCCGCTGCGCTCCAGCCTCGCGCGGTCGACCCGGTCTGATCCGCCCGGGCCACCGAGCCGCCGGGCCACTGGACCGGTCCTGCGCTCAGGCGCTGACGTCGACGAGCTTTTCGAACCAGAACTCGTGCTTGAGGAACGACACGTCGTACTCGTGACCCGGATACGGCGGGATCAGCTGGGCGGCCTGGATGAGCCGCCAGCCGTCCTGCAGGGCGGCGACGCCGGTGTCGTAGGCCGGTTCGTCCGCGTCCCCTGTGGTCGGCGCCGTCCGGCCGGTCCCGTCGTAGACCGACCAGCCGATGACGGAGCTGTCGAGGGCGGACGTGGCGAGGTAGAGGACGAGCACCTGTTGCCGCAGGGTCGGTTGCGCGACCGTGGTCGGCGCGGTGGCGGCGTTCATGCAGGCTCCATTCGTTCGTACGTACGCCTGCGAGAGGTCGTACGGCACCAGAGGGGGAACAGGCTCGGGATCGGACGGCCGTGGCGCGGGTGTCAGACGCCGACGGTCACGACGCGCTTCGGGTAGTTGGAGACCCGGGTCGCCCAGTAGTCGATGTCGAAGGTTTCGTCGCCGGTCAGCGCGCGCCACATCAGCACCCGGTTGTAGATCTCCAGCCGGCCGGTGGCGTGCTCATACCACGGGAAGCGGGTCCGCAGCTTCTCACCGACCGCGGGGTCGTGCAGGTCGTCGGTGTTCCACAGCCGGTGCTGGCGCACGGTGGGGTTGAAGCGGATCTTGAACATGTAGCGCTTGATGTCGCTGTCATTGCGGCGCCCGCCGTGCCAGATGCCGTGGTGGACGAAGACCACCGTGCCGGCGGGGCACACGAGCCGCGTCTGGCCGCGGAGGTTCTGGTAGCGCCCGGTGTCGGACTCGTTGGTCCGGCGCAGGTGACTGCCGGGCACGCTCAGCGTGCCGCCCATGTCGAGCGTCACGTCCTGTGGGTAGTACATGAGCTGGACGTCGAACGCGTCGACGCGTACGTCGATGATGGCGTCACCGTGCAGGGGCTGAGCCTGCCCCTGGCGAGGTGACCGCACGTGCACGGCGTGGTGGTCGATCGTCGGACCCGGGCCGACGAGACTGTGGATGGCCCCGGCGACCTTCGGCAGTTCGACCAGCCGCCGGACGAACGAACCCTCCGGGTAGGTCTCCGGGATCGACGTGCCGTAGGGCTTGTGCGGGACGCCGGCGGTGAAGACGTCGACCGCTTCGGCGTTCATCTCCGCGGGGACGACTCTCTCCATGATCAGCGAGCCGTGTGAGACGAAGTGCGCCATCTGGACCGAGGTCAGAAGGTCCTCGCGGGCGGGGTGGATGGCCATGTCCTCTCCAGGGGTGCCGGGGATCGGGCTCGTGGCGTACGCAGGCCTGCTGGTCGCCACCCATCAACGGTAGGTCGGGTAGGGCAACAAATGCGTGGGTCTCGCTCACCAGTAGTGGTAGATATTCACCATGAGCCTGCATGCATCGTCCGGCTCCGGTCAGCGCCAGCTGGTCCCGGTGCGACTCGACGAGCCACCTGAAGTGGTCAGCCTCGGCGTCGGGCTGCACGGGACGGCCCGGCCGCGCGACGTGTTCCGGCTCCCGGACATGTGGCAGTTGCACCTCTACCGCTACACGGCGGAGCTCACCGTCGACACGGTTGTGCACACCATCCGTCCGGGCTATGTGAGCCTCGTGCCGCCGGGTGCCCTGGTGCAGTACCGCTACCGCGGCCGGTCCGAGCACCTGTACGCCCACCTTCGCCTGCCGCCCGCCAACGGCAGGGGATCGGAGGTGGCGGCGGCGCGGGACGACCTCCCGACCGTGCATGACCCGGTGTCGCGGCAGCCTGGGGAGGTGCGGGAGGGCCCAGCGTCGTCGGCGGCGCCAGTGGTGCCGGTAGGGCAGGAGGTGCCGGTGGCGCCAGTGGTGCCGGTGGTGCAGCAGGTGCCGGTGGTGCAGCAGGTGCCGGTGGTGCAGGACAGCGGTGCCGAGATGCCGATGCTGTCCACTCTGCTGCTGCAGGCCATCGCCGCCTGGCCGCGTACTCCCGCGCGAGCGGCGGCCGAGGTGTGGGCCGCGTTGTGGCGCGTGGCCCAGCTGGGAATGCTGGCGGAGACGGGACGTACGCACGCAGCGGTGGGCACCGCCATCGCCTACATCGAGTCCCATCTCGCCGGCGAGCTCACCGTGCCGGCAGTCGCACGGGCCGCCGGAGTGTCGCACAACCACCTGACCCGACTGTTCCGGGCGGAGACGGGCGACACTGTGGTGGGCTACATCCGGCGGCGTCGGATCGAACGCGCCAGGCACCTGTTGCGGGAGTCGACCCTGCCGATCCCGACCGTGGCGGCGTCGGTGGGAATTGGTGACCTGCAGGCGTTCAACAAGGCGTGCCGCCGGTTGCTGGGATCGGCTCCCCGTGCGGTGCGCGCAGGCGCGGACAGGACATAAGGGCGCGGGAGAAGCGAGGTGTCCGGCCTGTGGACCTGCCGGGGTAAGCGACGCCGCACCCGGGCTCGGTGTAGGCGGCCGGCCGCGTGGGTCTTCGGCCTGTCCGGTCACTCTCCGATGAGGCCGTCCACCGACTCTCGGATGAGGTCGGCGTGTCCGTTGTGCCGGGCGTACTCCTCGATCATGTGCATCACGATCCACCGCACGCTGGCTGTGCGACCGTCCCAATTGGGGCGTTGTGCCCGCCGGTCTAGTCCGCCGTCGGCCAGGGCTTCGGTGAGCAGATCGCGGGAGCGGGACACCGCGTCCCGCCAGAGGGCGTGCACCTGCTCGGGGGAGTCCTGGGCAGCTGTGTGCCACTCCCAGTCGGGGTCGGCGTCCCAGTCGACGGCGTTCCACACGGCCTGACGCTCGTTCCCCCAGATGCGGTGGGAGAACCAGTGGTCCTCGACGTAGGCCAGGTGCTTGAGCATCCCGCCCAACGTCATCGTCGAGACGCCCACGGTCGCCTTCAGACCGGCCTCGTCCAGGCCGGCGCACTTCCACGCGAACGTCGCGCGCTGGTACTCCAGGAACCCTACGAGGGTCTCGATCTCGTCAGAGGCCAGAGGAGGCTCCGGCCGGCCCTGCTCGTCCAGGGTGCTCATCACTCCACTCTCCTAACGTGTGTCGGAATCCTGTGCCGCATCCACGTCATGGAACACGGCCGGGTCATGATGGGTCGTCGAATCGGGTCTGGTTCGGTGTTCGACCGTCAGTTCAGCTGTCCCGAGGCCGTGCCTGGGCAGCCCTGGCCGATGTGAGCGCTGCTAGGGGGTGTCTGATGCATCACGATCGGCTCACGGCGTCCCGCATCCCGCCTGGCTGCGTTCTCGTCGATCGGCGCACAAGACCAGTGCGCCTTCCTCCTCGGCCTTGCCAGCCGGGCGCGGATACGCCGCTCACTGATCGATCGTGATCCATCAGACACCCCCTAGAAATCGATGCGCATGAGGATGCGCCTGGTGGTGGGTCTGCTGACCTCGACGAAGCCGGCTGCGGTGAAGACGGCGGGGGTACCGACGTGAAAGACCTCGGTGCTGTGGGGATAGCCCTCCAGGGCGCGGGCTCCTCGTTGTCGGGCGAAGTCGACGGCGGCGCGGGCCAGTGCCCGGCTGATGCCGCGGCGTCGGAAGCCGGCCCGGGTGACAAAGCACGTCACCGCCCACACGCTGTCATCGGTCTTGTCTTCGGTTCGACCGGCCCAGGGGACGGGGCAGTGGCTTAGCAGGCGCGGGTTGGACGGTCGCGGGTCGACCGCGCACCAGCCGACCGGCTCACCGTCGAGGTAGGCGACAAGACCGGTCGTGGTGGCCGACTCCGGCTGTCCGCAGGCGGTCTGTTCTCGGAGCCGGGAGGCGAGTCCGTCGGCACCAACCGTGGCCCAACCCTCCTTAGGCCGCATCTTGTACCGCTGGCACCAGTCTCTGGCCGGAGCACCGCGGGTGCCGAAGATGGCTTGCAAGTCTTCCCAGGTCGCCTCGTTCGCGGGGACGATCCGGAGTTGATCGTCGGTGACCTGTGGCCTCTTGCGACTCTTGGCGCCTGCTCCGCTGCGCCCCACCTGTTGATCGTCTCCGCTACCTGGTTGGCGTCGCCCGGCTGCCTGAGGTGCCTTGCGATTGGCTCGAGCAGGACGCGCCCGAGCGGGATCCTGCCTCGCCTCCAGCGCTGGGACGGCCACGGTGAGGTGGATCGTGACGGTGTCCCCGTCGGCGAGCCCTTTAGGCTTGCGCACCGAGTCCCTTATCGGGAGGACGTAACGTCCGTCCTTGTGCCACATCGATGTCGCCCACTCGACCTCGCCGATCCGCGCCTGTACCCGGAGCATTCCCCGGTGATAGCTGGTGCCGGACGTCGCCACTTTCAGCTGGAGGCTCTGCTCCTCAGGCACCGCAACGAAGTAGTACGGCGCCGGACCGCGCCACTGAAAGATCTCGCCGCTGAACTCAACCTCCAGGCGGCCATCGCCTGTACGCATCTCCGGCGCCGATGACAGCCGGCGCAACGCAGTGGTGAACTTCTCGCCCTCGCGTGCCGCAGCGCGGGCGTTCCGGGCCCTGGTTGTTTGCTTCTTCGGCATGTCGACATCTCTCCCCAGCAGCCCCACGCACCGCCGGTACCAGATGACAACCAGGCGGAAGCTTGCGCGGGCCCCAGGAGACCTTGGCCGACGAGTGCCACCGCAGCGTGGGCGCGGAAGCAAACGGCGAACGGCGTACGCGTCATGCCGCGCCAGCACGCTAGCACCGGCAGGGACAATGCGCATCTCCCCGTCCACAACCGAGTGGGACAGCACCTACGAGGCGCTTCATTTCCCCCGAGGCACGGCGAATTCGCCGTGCATCGTGGGGAAACAGCGTGCATCGTCTACCGACGGCGCGGGCGCCGGGGTGAGCGAAGCCGGGAGGGTTCGCGGGTTCTCAGGAACGCCGGATGTAGTCGGCGAGCTGTTCGCGCTCGAACTCCAACTCGCCGATTCGGGTCTTCACGATGTCGCCGATGCTCACGAGTCCGGCGAGGCTCCCACCGGCCAGCACCGGGACGTGCCGGATCCGCTCCTGCGTCATCAGGCGCATCAGTTCATCGACCGTGTCGCCTGGCTCGCAGGTGTGCACTTCGCGGGTCATGATCGAGGACACCGGACGGTCGAGTACCTCGGTGCCGGGGGTGAGGTGGCGCACGATGTCGCGTTCGGACGCGATGCCCTGGATCGTGGCGCCGTCCCGGCTGACGACGACGGCGCCGATGTTGTGCTCGGCCAGGACATGGAGAAGATCTCGGACCGAGGTCTCAGGCGCGATCGTCACCACATGTGCGCCCTTGCCCCGAAGAATCTCGCGGATCCGCATCACCGGCCTCCCTTCGCCTGCCGGTGCCGCCCAGCACCGGCTGGGTACCCGTGAGCGCAGGCTAACTCTCCGGGGCCATGCAGCGGAACGCCTTCGGGCATGTCGTACAGATTTTCACTCCCAGCGACGACCTCCAAAGAAGTGCTTGACGGTCGGCGACACCTTGGCCATACTCCCCAACATGTCTTTGGAGGTCGGCTCGCTCAGAGCTCTCGCACATCCGGTCCGGCTGCGAATCCTCTCCCTGCTCACCGGCGTCGCTCTGTCGGCAGCGGAGATCGCGCGTGAGCTCGACATCAGCCAGGCCAACGCGTCCTACCACGTCCGCACCCTCGCGGCCGCCGGCTATCTCGCGGAGGCAGGCGAGGAGACCATCCGGGGTGGTGTCGCCAAGCGGTACGCCTATGTCCCCGGCTACCCGAAAACGGAGTCGAGGGACCGCGACCCCGAGGGCCAGGCACTCGTCTACCAGGCCATAGCGGAGGAGCTCATCCGGCGAGCCCGGCTCTGCGCGACGACGCCCCCGTTGCCGCAGTCCCTCATCGATGCCGAGTTGTGGGTCGACCCGGAGGACTGGAGGCGAGCCACGGACCTGGCCATGGAAGCGTCCCAGCTCCTGCATCGGCGGGCACATCCGCCGCGTACCGAGGGCACCGTCCACGTCAGTGCCACGGTCGCGATGTTCCCGATGCGATCGGACGCGCCATCGGACGCGCCATCGGAGGCGCCATCGGGCACGTCATCGGACGCGTCGTCGCGCGAGCCGGGGGAGCCCGGCAATGGGTAGGCGGCAGGACAGCCGCCCATCCGGTCGCGTCCGTGGCCAGGTGCTCGCCAGGACACTTGGCCGGGCGCTCGGCGACAACGCGTTGGCACCGCTGCGGCGCGTGCCGTACCGCTACTACCTCGGCGCCCGCTTCGCCTCCCTGCTTGGCAACGCGATCGCGCCGATCGCGCTCGCGTTCGCCGTGCTCGACCTCACCGGATCGGCGGCCGCGCTCGGCATGGTGCTGGCGGCCCGGACCATCCCGATGGTCGTCCTCATGTTGTACGGAGGCGTCATCGCCGACCGGTTCCGCCGGCACGTCGTCCTGGTCCTCGCCAATGCCCTCTGCTTCGCGACGCAGGGCCTCGCCGCCGGGCTCCTGCTGAGCGGTACGGCTGAGCTCTGGCACCTGGCCGCGATCGAGGCGGTCAACGGCGCGGCCGTCGCCTTCACGATGCCCGCCATGCAGGGCCTCATGCCGCACCTCGTACCGCGGGAGGAGCTGCAGCAGGCGAACGCACTCGGCGGACTGGTCCGCAACGCCACGGTGATCGGAGGGGCGTCGGCCGGCGGCGCGATCGTCGGGTTCGTGGGGCCCGGTTGGGGGCTGGCCGTCGACGCGCTGAGCTTCGGTGTCGCCGCCGCGCTCCTGACCCGGCTCCGGCTGCCGGCGACCGACCGCCTCGAGAGGAGCACGGTGCTGCACGACCTGCGGGTCGGCTGGCGCGAGTTCGTGGCCCGCCGCTGGGTCTGGGTGATCGTCGTCGCGTTCGGCGTACTGAACGCGATTCAGGCTGGCGCGCTCCAGGCCCTCGGCCCGGTGATCGCGGACGAGACGTTCGGCCGCGTCGGCTGGGGGCTCGTCAACTCGGCACAGGCGGTCGGCCTCGTGATCGGCGGCCTTGTCCTGCTGCGGTACCGGCCGCGGCACCCGATGCGGCTCGGTATGGCCGGGATGCTCACCCTCGTGCCTGTCTACCTCGTCCTCGGGCTCTTCCCGTCGCTCTGGCTGCTGATGCTCGTCATCTTCGTCGCCGGCTTCGGAATGGAGCTGTTCGGCATCGGGTGGGAGACGGCCCTGCAGCACCACATCCCGCACGAGAAGCTGTCCCGGGTGGCGTCGTACGACATGCTCGGTTCGCTCGTGGCGCTTCCGGTCGGCCAACTGCTGGCGGGTCCCCTCGCGGAGGCATACGGAGCACGGGACGTCATCGTCGTCGGTGCGATGATCTACGCCGGAGTCGTCGTTCTCACCCTGGTCGACCGGTCGGTCTGGACACTCCAGCGGGCCGACGACGCCGCGCCCGCCTCTTCCACCTGGACAGCGCCCGCGAACGCCTGAACCGTAGGTCCGCGGTCCATCGGTAGACCTGGCTGCCGCGTCAGTCGCCCGAGTCGTCGACGAGGGCGAGCGCCTCGTCGTGCAGGATGCCGTTGGTCGCGAGGGCGTTGTCGCCGTAGGGCCCCGGCGCGCCGTCGAGATCGGTGAACCGACCGCCGGCCTCCTCCACGAGGATGGACACCGCCGCCATGTCGTGGAGGTTCAGCTCCGGCTCGGTGGCGACGTCGACCACGCCTTCGGCGAGCAGCATGTACGACCAGAAGTCCCCGAACCCTCGGGTGCGCCCGCAGGCGCGCAGCAGGCGGGCGAACCCCGGACCACGCCCAGTCTTCTCCCACCCCTCGATGCTGGAGTAGGACAGAAACGCGTCGGCGAGGGTCGCGACCTTGGACACCTGGCAGTCCTGCGCCGACCGGAGGCTCTTCCCGGCGTACGCGCCCTCACCCCTCGTCGCCCACCAGCGACGACCGAGGGCGGGGGCCGACACGACGCCGATGACCACTTCGTCCTCGACGGCGAGGGCGATCAGGGTGGCCCAGACGGGCACGCCGCGGAGGTAGTTCTTCGTGCCGTCGATCGGGTCGATGATCCATCGTCGCGGCCCCCATCCGGTCTTGCCGAGTTCCTCGCCCTCGATACTGTCCCGGGGGCGCGCCCGGCCGAGGGTCCGGCGGACCGACTCCTCGACCGCGGTGTCGGCGTCGGTGACAGGGGAATTGTCGGCCTTGGCCGTCACCTGCAGATCCTGGGCGCGGAACCGGCTCATGGTGAGCGAGTCGGCGTCATCGGCCAACAGGTGCGCAAGCCGCAGGTCGTCGGTATAGGTGGAGGCCATAGGCCAACGCTAATGGACCCGGCATGGTTTACGGTTTCTCGACCCGCAGTGTCGAACCGAGCAGTCTGTACGGACGTGAAGACTATGGGGCCCGGTGTCACGGCCCTGGCGGAACCCGTTCTGACCGGTGAGGATGTCCCAGGAGGTGCCAGGTGTTCGATCAGGTGAGCGGACTTCCGGTGCATGTGCTCGTGATCCACGCGGTCGTGGTCCTCGTACCACTGGTCGTGCTGACGGCGCTCGCCTACGCCGTGGTGCCTCGGTGGCGGTGGCTGCTGCGGTGGCCGCTGTTGGCCGGATCGGCCGGCTGCCTCGCGGCCGGGTTCGTGGCCAAGGAGAGCGGAGAGGCATTCTTCGACCGACTGAACGAGCCCGAGTTCGTGGCGGAACACGCCGCTCGGGGCAGTCTGCTCGTGTGGTTTCTGCTGGCGTTCTTCGTCGTGTCCGCGGCGGCCGCGTTCATGCTCGGCGGTCCGACCCCCCTGCTCGGCGGGCGGGAACGCGCGGGTGCGGCGAGGCCGGTTCAGCTGGTGGTGGCGGCGCTGCTCGTCGTGGTGGCGGTCGGCACCGGTGTGCAGGTGGTGCGTACCGGAGACGCGGGTGCCAGGGCGACCTGGAGCTCCGCTCCTGCGGGCGGCGTGACCGGCGTACCGGACGCGGATGCGCCGCTCGCTTGACCGGCGCCATTCGGGCGGCGGGCCTAGCCGCGCACCGCGTGCAGAACCTTGGGCAGGTGCCGGTTGAGGCGGTCCAGTGCATCCAGTGCGGCGGAGGTGGCGTCATCGGCGGGGAGGTAGGTGATCAGGTGCTGGCCGTCGGTGTCGAGGGTCTCGTAGGCCAGCCGGAGTTCACCCACCTCAGGGTGGATGAGCCGGTCGACACCGGTGCGGTGGGGGACGGTGGGCGGGGCCTGCCACCGTTCGATGAACGGGCCACCGGCCACGACGGTGAGTTCGTCGACGAGGTGTCCTAGGTGCGGGTCATCGCGGGAGGATCCGGCCTTGAGCGCGGCGACCTGCTCGTCGGCGACGCGGTCCCAGTCGGGGTATGCGGTCCGGGCCCGGTCGTCGGTGAACAGGAACCGGATCCGGCTCGGTAGGTGGCCGTCCAGGAGGCCGATCGGCCCCGCAAGGCGCTCGTAGGCAGAGGTATGGGCGAGCGTCTCGCCCAGTCGGTTGAGCAGCACTGCCGGTGTGCCTTCCATCCGGTCCAGCAATGCCCACATCGTGGGACGTACGTCTCGTTCAGGAGGCAGCCGCCCCGGGCACAAACGGTCGGCGCCGGAGGCCTCCTTGGCCAGGTTCCGAAGCTGCACCCGCTCGTTGGACGACAGTCGGAGAGCGTCGGCGAGCGCGGCGAGGATCTGTGGTGACGGGTGCCGGTCGCGGCCCTGTTCCAGCCGCGCCAGGTAGTCGACGCTGACCCCGGAGACGGCGGCCAGCTCAGCTCGCCGCAGTCCGGGCGTGCGGCGGCGCGGGCCGGTCGGTAGTCCCGCCTGGCTGGGGGTGATGGCCTCCCGGCAGTTGCGTAGGAACGTCCCCAGCTCCCTGTCGTCGCTCACAGGCCGAGTGTACGGCCGGCGTGGCCGGCTGATCGTAGCCCTGCGAGAGCTAGCCTTTGCCCGGCCTTCCGCGGAGCTCCTCTGGCGCAGAGTCTGGGTTCATGACCTTTACCGCGAACGAGATCGAGTATCTGAACAGCCAACCGCTCGGCCGCCTGGCCACGGTAGGTCCCGGCGGCCGGCCGCACATTGTGCCGGTGGGAGTCTTCTTCGATCCGGCTACCGAGACCATCGTGGTCGGTGGCCACGCCGGCACCACCATGGCGGGGAGCAAGAAGTTCCGCGACGCCCAGCGTCACTCTGATGTTGCGTTCGCTGTGGACGATCTTGCCTCTGTCGAACCCTGGACGCCGCGCGGCATCGAGATCCGGGGCCGTGCGGAAACGCACACCTTCGGGGGCGAGGAGATCGGCCGCTGCATCGGGGCCGGCATGCCGTTCGACCCGGCATGGATCCGCATCCATCCGCGGCGGATCCTCACGCGCGGCATCGACACCGGCCCGTTCGACCTTTCCGCGAGGGACGTGGCGTGATGCGCTACCGGTTGCTGGGCCCGACCGGGCTGCGCGTCTCGGAGCTGTTCCTGGGCGCGATGACCTTTGCGGACCCGGACGAAGCCCGCACGATGATCGACGTGTACGCCGACGCGGGCGGCAACGTGCTGGACACCGCCTCCGCCTATGGCGACAGCGAGAAGGTTCTTGGCGATCTCCTTCAGCACCGCCGGGATCGGTTCGTGCTGGCCACCAAGTACACGCTGTCGCGGGACGCAGCGGACCCGAACGCGGGCGGGAGCAATCGCAAGAACCTCACGCTGTCCCTGGAGGCAAGCCTGCGTCGGCTGCGGACCGACTACGTCGATCTGTTCTGGGTGCACACCTGGGACCAGCACACGCCGATCGAGGAGACGATGCGAGCGCTGGACGACGCCATCCGCGCAGGGAAGGTCCTCTACGTGGGCGCGTCCAACCTCCCGGCGTGGCTTGTCTCCCGGGCGAACACCCTGGCCGAGTGGCGCGGCTGGACCTCGTTCGCAGGCGTGCAGGTGCCGTACAGCCTGCTGAAGCGTGACATCGAGCGGGAACTGCTACCCATGGCCGACGCCTATGGAATGAGTGTCGCGACGTACGGCGCCCTTGCCGGCGGTGTGTTGTCAGGCAAGTTCACCGGTCCCGGTGAGGCCCCGACCGGCACCAGGGTTGACCCCGCCGACCTCACTGCGCGCGACCACCATGCCGCCCATGCCGTACTGGAGGTCGCCGGGGAACTGGGAGTGACGGCGTCCCAGGTCGCGATCGGCTGGCTCCTCACCCGTTCTCCCGCGATGCACCCGATCATCGGCGCGCGTAATGCCAGCCAACTCGAGGACAACCTGGGCGCCCTGGATGTCACCCTTCCGCCCGACGTACTGGACCGGCTGGATTCGGTAGTGGACTTCGACCTGGGCTACCCGACGGACATCAACACCGGCCCCCGCCCGTGGCTGTTCGGAGATCATGAATCCCGGCTGGAGGGCCGTTCCCGCCGCACCGGACGGTTCCTCTCCTGAGTCCAATGCATGACAGGACAGGCTCCAGTCGATCAGTCTCCCGCGTGGAGCTCGCGTGAGTCGAGCAGCCGGCGGTACGACTCCACCCGGGCCGGATCGAGCCGGCCGTCGCCGACCGCCTCGTCGAGCGCGCATTCGGGCTCGGTCCGCGCGTGGGTGCAACCGCGCGGGCACCCCTCGGTCACCTCGTCGAGATCGGTGAACGCCTTGATCAGCCTGCGCGGGTCGACGTGGGCAAGCCCGAACGACCGGATGCCGGGCGTGTCCACGATCCACCCGCCGAACGGCAGCGCCAGCATCACCGCCTGGGTCGACGTGTGCCGACCCCTGCCCGTCACATCGCTGACCTCGGCGGTGGCCCGACGCGCCTCGGGCACGAGGGCGTTGACCAGCGTCGACTTGCCGACGCCCGAGTGCCCGACGAGCACACTCACCCGGTCGGCCAGCCGGTCAT
This sequence comes from Actinopolymorpha sp. B9G3, assembly GCF_040120725.1. Taxonomy (NCBI): domain Bacteria; kingdom Bacillati; phylum Actinomycetota; class Actinomycetes; order Propionibacteriales; family Actinopolymorphaceae; genus Actinopolymorpha; species Actinopolymorpha sp. B9G3. The sequence continues at coordinate 52,471 of NZ_JBEEAB010000028.1, forward strand.
GCACCAGCGGGGCCAGTTCCTCGTCATGCCGGGTGACGACCGACGCGACGCCCAGCGGGCGGTAGGTCTCGAGCAGCTCGTCCGGGGACGCGAGGTCGGCCTTGGTCAGGCAGAGCAGCGGATCGAGGCCCGCGTCGTACGCCGCGACCAGGCACCTGTCGATGAGCCGGGGCCGCGGCGGAGGATCGGCCAGCGCCGTCACGATCACCAACTGGTCGGCGCCGGCGACGATGACCCGCTCGACCGGATCGTCGTCGTCGGCCGTACGCCGGAGCACGGTCGCCCGCTTCTCGACCTCCACGATCCGCGCGAGCGTGCCGGGCTGGCCGGAGACATCACCGACCAGGCGTACGCGGTCGCCGACGACGACGCTCTTGCGTCCGAGCGGCCGCGCCCGCATGGCGGTGACGGTCCGACTCGTGCCAGGCTGCCGGCCTTTGGCACGTGCGTCGGCAGCATCCTCGGGCGGGGTGACCCGGCAGGTGTAGCGGCCACGGTCGATGGTGACGACCACGCCGGTGGTGGCGTCGTCGTAACGGGGGCGCTGTTTGGTGCGCGGGCGGGATCGGCGCGCCGGCCGGCCGTAGCTCTCGTGGTCGTCGACCTCGAACCGGCGCCCCGAACTCACGCAGCCGCCTCCCGGCTGAGCATGGCGGTCCACATCCCCACGAAGTCGGGCAGGGTCTTGCGCGTGGTGGCGACGTTCTCGACCTGGACGCCCGGCACGACAAGGCCGAGCACCGCGGCCGCCTGCGCCATCCGGTGGTCGTCGTAGGTGTGGAACGGAGCACCGATGAGCGGGCGCGGCGTGATCGTCAGCCCGTCGCCGTCTTCGGTCTCGCGGGCGTCACAGCCGAGGGACTGCAGCTCGGTGGCGAGTGCGGCGAGGCGGTCGGTCTCGTGCCCGCGGATGTGGGAGATGCCGCGGAGGTACGACGGCCCGGACGCGAGTGCCGCGACGGCGGCGACGACCGGCGTCAGCTCGCCCGCCTCGTGCAGGTCAACGTCGATGCCCTCGATCGTCTCGGGTCCGCGCAGCGTCAGTCCTTCGCTGTCGAGGCGTACGTGCGCCCCCATCAGGGTGAAGATCTCGCGCAGCTGGTCGCCGGGCTGGGTGGTGGAGTCCGGCCAACCGAGGATGCGAACGCGCCCGCCGGTGACCAGTGCGGCCGCCAGGAACGGCGCGGCGTTGGACAGGTCGGGTTCGATCTCGACGTCGATCGCCTTGATCGGCCCGGGCGAGACGCGCCAGGTGTTGGCTTCAGTGTCGTCGACCTCGACGCCGCGTTCGCGGAGCATCGCGACGGTCATCTCGATGTGGGGCATCGACGGCACCGGCTTGCCGACGTGGTGCAGGCTCACGCCGTCGTCGTAGCGGGCCGCGGCGAGCAGCAGGGCCGACACGAACTGGCTCGAGGACGACGCGTCGATCTCCACGGCGCCGCCCGGCAGCCGGCCGCGTCCCCGCACGGTGAACGGCAGGGCGTTGCGGCCGCCGTCCTCGATCGTGCCGCCGAGCGTGCGGAGGGCCTGCAGGATCGGGCCCATCGGGCGTTCGCGGGCGTAGGGGTCGCCGTCGAAGTCGACGTCACCATCGGCGAGAACCGCCACGGGAGGTACGAACCGCATGACGTTGCCGGCCAGGCCACAGTCGACGCTCGCGGGACCATGCAGCGGGCGGGGTGTGACCGACCAGTCGTCGGCACCGGTGTCGTCCACGCCGGTTCCGAGGGCCCGCAGTGCGCCGGCCATCAGGATGCTGTCGCGGGCCCGCAGGGGACGGCGTACGACCGACGGCCCGCCCGCCAGCGCGGCGAGGACCAGGGCACGGTTGGTGATCGACTTGGACCCGGGTACGCGAAGATCCGCGTCCACCGCGGCGGCGGCCACGGGTGCGGCCCAGAGGTCAGTGGTTTGCCTACCCATCGTTCGACGAGCGTAGCCGAAGGGCCCACTCGCCCGCGCCGCGATAAGGCGCCCACCGCGCGGTCCTTTCCCGGCCGTGGTCACCTGGCGCCCTGGCCGGCTGGCGAGCGGATCTCGTCGAGCGGTCGCATGTGGCGGATGCCCTTGCTGACGCTGGCGATGATGGCCGCGACGGCGAGGACGCCGGCGAACACCACGAACGCCCACCGCCCGCCCGCCTGCGTGACGAGGACGCCTCCCGCTAATGGAGCGAGTGGGTTGAGGGCCTGCGCCAGTACGCCGAGCACGCTGTCAACCCGGCCCTGCATCGCGTCCGGGGTAATCGCAATCTGGTAGCCGAACAGCGCGGCGTTGAGCGACGGCGCCAGCAGGAGCCCGCAGGCCAGCGGGAGAGCGACCGCATAGGTGCCCGGCATCGCGGCGGCGGCCGCGACGAGGCCCACGATGATCCAGAGGAAGGCGATGATCAGTACCGGTGTTTTCACCCGCGGCTGGAGCCACGGTGCGATCAGGGCACCGAGCAGGCCGCCGACGAGGATCGCGGACTGGACCGCCCCGATCCCGGCGGCAGGGGTTCCCCGCTGTTGCAGGACGACCACGAGAACGAACATCACCCCGGTGAACGCCGCGTTCACGAGCGGGGCGGAGCAGAGCGTCGCCCGCAGGAACGGCTCCCTGACCACGAACCGCAGTCCGGTCCAGATGGCGGGCAGCAGCCGCTCGTGGTGGCCGGTTCGTTCGTCCTGGAGGGGGCGCTTGATCGTGAGGACGGAGACGAGCGAGATGACGTACGACACGGCGTCGGCCAGGAACGGTGCGAATCGCGTGACCGCGAACAGCGCTCCACCGAGCGGCGGCCCGGCGAGCTCCGCTGCGTACGTCCGCGCCTCGATCCGTGCTGAGGCGCGGGGCAACTGCACGGTCGGGACGATGTGCCGGAGCGCCGCAGTCTGGGAAGGGCCGAAGAGTACGCCGGCCGCGCTGGACACCACGCCCACGACGATGATGAGCGGCACCGATGCCCAACCGGTGAGGATCGCGACGACCAGGATTGCGGCGGCGAGTGCGCGGACCGTCTCGCACATGATCATCAGCTTCCGGCGGTTCCACCGGTCGACGAGTGCTCCGGCGGGGATGCCGAAGACCGCCTGGGCGAGGAGCGTCGCCGAGCCGACGAGTCCCGCCTGGACCGGAGACCCGGTGAGGGCGAGGACGAGAAGCGGGTAAGCCAGCGCGGCCATGTTGGTGCCGAGGTCGGAGAACGCCTGACCGATCCAGAGCCGCCGGAAGTCCCGGTTGCGAAGCAACGGGACCAGCGCCGCCGAGGCCAGCGCCGCCTGGTCCGAGGGTGTTGCGCCCGGCGGTTGCTCGTCCGGTGCCGGCGGATCCTGTGCCGGCGGATCCTGTGCCGGCGGATCCTGTGCCGGCGGAACCTGTGCCGGCGGAACCGGAGGCCTCGGGCTCGTGGGTGGGGGTGTCGGAGGTGGGGGTGGGGACTGCTCGGTCGCCTCGCCAGCCATGTCCACGCTCCTCGTCGTCCCGGCCCGGGTGATGTGAAGGTAATGCTTCATATCTGGCCTGACAAGACCGGCTCGCGGATCCGGATGGCCGGCTCAGTCCACGATGGGTACGACCAGGAAGCCGGCGCGGACGCGACGAGTTCCCTTGCGGCGCCGCCGCCCCTTGCGGCGAAACGGCTCGGCGGCGGCCATGAGCGCATCGATCAGCTGCTTGGTCTCGGCAGCCGTGAGGTACTCGGTTCCGGTGTTGAGAACGCCTTTCTCGCGCCACTCCGCCGGGAGATCGGGTTCGGCCGAGACGTACGACTCCAGCTCCCGCTGCTGCGTCTCCACGATCGCGGCGGTGAGCACACTGGCGGCGGCATGCTGCGCCCGGGTCGTCAGCGCGGCGAAGCTGACGCCGCGACCCGCGGCACGCCAGGGGCGTTCGCGGGCGTCGGCCGCGGACTCGTCGCGTTCGATGATGCCGAGCTTCTCCATGGCGCGCATGTGGTAGCTCATCGCGCTCGGCGTCAGGCCGGTGAGCTCGGCGAGTTCGGTCGAGGTTGCCACCCGCCCGCCGTACAACTCGTCGATCACCGTGATGCGAGCCGGGTGGGCGAGCGCACGCATCGCCCGGGGATCCTTCAGCGTGATCTGCTTGCGCGAACGTCGAGCCATGGCCCGCAGACTAGAGCGAGCGGCGCCGGCGTATCGCTTCGGCTCGACGTCCTGTCGGGGTTGGCCCTTCGGCTCACGCCTTGGCGGACGTCACGAGTCTCCTGGCCATTCCGTCCTTGCCGTGCTTTGCGTCCCTGCCGTGCGTACCGAACTTCGTCGGCTTGGCCGCCCGGCCACGCTTGCCGAGCAACCCGTCCTTGCCGAGTACACCGTTCTTGCCGAACATCCCGCGCTTGCTGTGCCGACCGGACTTGCCGCCGTGAGGAACCGTTCCGGACTTGGCGGTGTGGAGCGCCTTGGCAGCGGTCGCTCCCGCGCTCGCCACAGCGCTCTTGCCGGACTTGAACGGCATCGCGGTCTTCGCCGCCAGGTGTGCCTGATGCTCCGCGACCTTCGCCGCCAGATGAGCCTCCCGCCGCGCCGCCTTGCTCAGGCGTTTGGAGGCCTTCTTCGCGTCCCGCGCGCTGTAGCGTGCCCGCCACCACAGTCCCGGCTTGCCCTCGGTGTCGACGGCGGCCAGCAGCAGCCCGCCCATCATCGCCAGGTTCTTCAGGAAGTGGATCTGCTGGTTGGCACGCTGCGCGGGATCGTCTTCCTCCCAGTACGGATGGCCGGCCATGGTGGTCGGCACCATCGACGCGGCCAGCAGGCACGCGCCTGCCCGGCGGCCCTGCCCGGTCGCCAGGGCAAGCCCGCCGACGAGGTGGACGATCCCATTCAGGCGTACCAACGTGCGTGGGTTCTCCGGCACCCGGCGCGCCACCTGATCGGGAGCCATCCTCTTCACGGTGGGCACGATCTGGTCGGCGAACGGCTTCGCCCTCGGTACCAGTGCGTCCGGGTTCTTGATCGCGCGGACCCCCTGGACGACGAAGATCGCGGCGAGCATCGGCCGTGCGAGCATTCTGACGAGCGTCATGTGAGCGCTCATACCCGCGTCCGGGCGTGTCACGCGCACGGTCGGCCGCGGCCCGGACATCCCCGCCGACCAGGTTCGGACGCCCGGCGACCCTGTGGGACAGATCGACCCCCCGCGCGCGCTCCGCAAATGACCACGCTGAGCACGGTCGTGGCATGTCAACCAGGCGTCGACGCATGGTTGACCACCACTGGCGTACCCAGCGTGGTCATTTGCAGACCGCAGCTCGGCGGCAGGCGCTTCTCACGGGGCCTGACTCACGGGGCCTGACTCACGGGGCCTGACTCACGGGACAAGTCGGTGCAGGTCACGCGGGAAGAGCGTCACCTGTCGGATGTTGTCCGCGCCGACCAGTCGAGCCACGAACCGCTCGAGCCCGAACGCGAACCCGCCGTGCGGCGGGATGCCGTACCGGAACGGTTCGATGTACGACGCGTACGACTCGACCGGCAGCCCGCGCTCCCGCAGCACCGCCACGTAGTCGTCGTACCGGTGCAGCCGCTGCCCGCCACTGACCAGCTCCATGCCCCGGAAGATCAGGTCGAAGGAGTTGGACCAGTACGCATCGTCGGTCGGATAGGTCTGCGGGTGGGTGTAGAACGCCCGCTTGCCGGTCGGGTAGCCGACGACGAAAACGAAGTCGCTCCCGTGCTCGCGCAGCGCCCACTCGCCGACCGCCCGTTCGTGGGCCGGTGCGAGATCCTGCTCGTCGTCGGGTGCGCCGACCAGCTTCAAGGCGTCCGCGAAGTGCAGGACCGGGATCTCTTCGGGCACCCCCGGCAGGCTGACGCCCAACCGCTCGACCGCGGGCTGTGCGTGCTCGGCGACCGCCGCCACCATGCCCGCGACCGCGGCGTGCGTGGCGGCCATGACCTCCCGGTGGTCCGCGACGAACCCGAGTTCGGCGTCCAGGGAGACGTACTCCGCCAGGTGCCGGACAGTGTCGTGCGGCTCGGCCCGGAACACCGGGCCGACCTCGAAGACCCGCTCGAACACACCGACCAGCGTCTGCTTGTAGAACTGCGGCGACTGCGCGAGGTACGCCCGCCGGCCGAAGTAGTCGAGCGCGAACACATTCGCCCCGCTCTCGGTCGCGGCCCCGACGATCTTCGGCGTCTGGATCTCCGTGAACGACAGCCCGCGGAGCGCCTCGCGGAACCCTGAGACCGCCGCCGCGGCGATCTCGAACGGTGCCCGGAGCGTCGGGTGCCGCAACGTGACGGCCGCGTGGTCGAGCAGGGTGGGCAGGGCGGCGTTGACGGTCGGCCGCCACAACTCGACGGGGGGCGTCTCCGCCGGTTCGGAAAGGAGCGTGAGGGCCGGATCACAGACCTCGACTCCTCCGGGCGCTTGCGGGTTGGCCACGGCCTTCCCGGTCACCTCGACGACAGTCTCTTCGCCGATCTCCTCGACCTGAGCCACGGTCTGCGGGTCGCGTACGACGACCTGGGCAAGACCGGAGCGGTCACGGATGACGACGAACGTGACGGACGCGAGGCGCCGGCGGCGGTGGACCCACCCCTGGAGGCGTACGTTCTCACCGGCTCTGGACGGGAGCTCGGCGGCGAGCGTACGCGTGTCTGACCGCAGGCTCGACTGGCCCTGTGGGCTCGGCCGGCTGGACGGTACGACGAACTGCTGCATGGTGGTCACCTCCCACGGGTGCCTGGGTGCGTCCCCTGGGGTGTGGGCGAGGGGGACTCGCGGTGCCACCACACCTTCGCCACGACACGGGTGCCGTGGCCTCGTTCGGGCCCGATGACGGGGGCCGGCCGGCGGAGCTTACTGGGCTCCCGCGTGAGACCTTCAGGGCGTACGCGTACCGCATGCGCACGTCGTCGGCTCGGCGGTCGCCGTTTCTCTCCGCGGCTCGGGAGGGTCTTCGCGTCGGGGTCCGAGGCCGCCTTCTCAGCTACCGGTCGGCTCTCTGTGCTGCGGGCGTCCCGCGCTACTTGTCTCCGTCGTCGCCGTTTGTGCAGCACCCACCCTACGCGCCCGCAACGCCTCCCCGTCGCCCTGCAGCCCTCCGGGCCTTCCTGTGATCATGATCGTGATCCTGAAGGTTTCGCGGCGTATGGACGACTTCTCCTTCATGATCATGGAACGCCGGGACGTCACCGCCGTCGTCGCCCGCGGACCGTCCTGGTGGGGCGACGCGAGCGGGTGGCGACGCGAGCGGGTGGCAAGGGAGGATGGTCGGTATGTGCGGGAGATATTCGCTGAGCCGTGATCCGGAGGACCTGGCGCGCGAGTTCGAGGTCGCGCGGGTCGATGTCCGCGAGAAGCTCCAACCTGACTACAACGTCGCACCGACCAAACAGGTCCCCGCGGTACTCGACCGGGTTCCCCGCGACGAACCCGACGCAGCCCCCGAACGCCGGCTGACGTTCGTCAAATGGGGCCTCATCCCCTCGTGGGCGAAGGACGCCAAGATCGGCAACCGCCTCATCAACGCACGCATGGAGACGGCCCACGAAAAACCCGCCTACCGCCGTGCCTTCGCGTCCCGGCGTTGCCTGCTGCCGGCCGACGGCTACTACGAGTGGTACGGCGAGAAGAAGGGCAGGAAGCAGCCGTTCTTCATCCACAGGGGCGACGACGGCGTACTCGCGATGGCAGGTCTCTACGAGATCTGGCGGGACCCGACCAAGGACGAGGACGATCCCGACCGGCTGGTGTGGACCTGCACTGTGCTCACCACGTCGGCTGAGGACAATCTCGGCCGGATCCATGACCGGATGCCGCTCCTGGTGGAGCCCGGGCAGTACTCCACCTGGCTCGACCCGCGGGTCAAGGACCCCGAGCAGCTCCGCTCGGTGCTCGTGCCCGCCGCCCCGGGACGTCTGGACGCCTATCCGGTATCCACCGCGGTCAACAACGTCCGGAACAACGGACCCGACCTGGTGAAGCCGATCGACGCCGAGAACGCCGAGAACGCCGAGAACGGGACCGGCGAGCTGTTCTAGCGCCGTGTCACCCCGCGGGCCGGGCATTGGATACCGGCGCGTGGGCGTACAACCCCGGGCTTCCCTCGCATCCCGCCCACATGTTTGGTGGCCGGCACGACAAACTCGGCTGGGATTTGGGACGATCATGCACATGATCTGGACCAAGCGGCTGGTGGAGACCGGCGAAGGGCCGGCGCGGCTGATCTACAACCGCGCTCGGCGTACGTCGGCGACGCTCGTCCTCGGTCACGGCGCTGGGGGAGGGCCCGACGCGTGGGACCTCGAAGTGCTCGCCGCCGCGCTCCCGGCGTACGACATCTCCGTGATCCGCGTCGAGCAGCCGTGGCGGCTGGCCGGCAAGCGGGTGGCGCCCAACCCTGACACCCTCGACAGGGCCTGGACGGGCGCTCTGAACGCCCTGCGCACCCGCACACCGCTGGTTGTCGGTGGACGCAGCGCCGGGGCGCGGGTGGCCTGTCGTACGGCGCACCGGCTGGGTGCCCTGGGATGCGTCGCTCTGGCGTTTCCGCTGCATCCGCCAGGCCGTCCGGAGAAGTCGCGGGTCGACGAACTCCTGGGTGCGGGGGTGCCCACTCTGGTCGTCCAGGGTGAGCGGGATGCGTTCGGTCGTCCCGAAGAGCTACCAGAGAACCTCGATGTCGCGATCATCCCCGGAGCCGACCACGAGTTCCGGATCGCGAGGTCGGCACCCATCAGCCAGGAGGAGGGCCTCACCATCATCGCGGAGTCGGTGGCGGAGTGGATCGCGCGGACGGTGGGCCCGTGACCCGCACTGCCACGAACCCTCGGTCCGTGCGCCCTGTCCACACCACGCGCGCGAACCGGATGACGTCGGGGAATCACGCCGAAGGTTCGCGTGTTGTGCGTATGCGAACCGTCCTGAGGCGCGAAGGAGACCCCCTGTGGTTGCTGCCTGCCCGGCCCGCCCGGCCTCGACAAAGGTCACCTCGGAGTGGCTTGAGTGGACGCCGGATAAAGCTGGCGACCCGGTAGAGCTATCCTCGCGGGCGATGAGAGCTGTGGCCAAGATGGAGACACCGGAGGAGCGGAGCGCCCGTTTCGAGCGGGATGCCCTGCCGTTCCTCGACCAGTTGTACAACGCCGCGCTCCGGATGACCCGAAACCCGGCAGATGCCGACGATCTGGTCCAGGAGACCTTCGCGAAGGCGTACTCCTCGTTCCACCAGTTCACCGAGGGTACGAATCTCAAGGCATGGCTCTACCGGATCCTCACCAACACCTTCATCAACAGCTACCGAAAGCGGCAGCGTGAACCCCAGCGGGCTGGGACCGAGGAGATCGAGGACTGGCAGCTCGCCCGGGCGGAGTCGCACACCTCCGCCGGGCTGAAGTCCGCCGAGGCGGAAGCGCTGGAGCACCTGCCGGACTCCGACATCAAGGAAGCGCTGCAGCAGGTGCCGGACGATTTCCGGATGGCGGTCTACCTCGCCGACGTCGAGGGGTTCTCCTACAAGGAGATTGCCGACATCATGGCGACTCCGATCGGTACGGTGATGTCACGGTTGCATCGAGGTCGGCGCCAGCTGCGGGTGCTGCTCGATGACTACGCGCGCGAGCGCGGGCTCGTCCCGACGGTCGACGGGAAGGGTGGCGAAGGGGCATGAGCTGCGGCAAGCCGCACGACGTCGACTGCGCGGAGATCCTCGAGCGGGTATTCCTGTTCATCGATCGCGAGATGGACGATGCCGACTGCGCGAAGATCCAGCACCATCTCGATGAGTGCTCACCGTGCCTGCAGAAGTACGACCTCGAAGAGCTGGTGAAGTCTCTGGTCGCCCGCTCGTGTGGATGTGACAAGCCGCCGGATGACCTGCGCACGAAGGTGGTCACGCGGATCCGCGAGATCCGGATCGAGATCGCCCAGTCTGACGCCTGACGCTCGGCCGCCGTCGCTGGCAGACGACTGTGTTCGACGCGAACGCTCGGCTGACCTCGCTGGCAGAACCCCGTCCGACGCCCGACCGTGAGTGCGCACCACCAGCTGACGCGCCTCGCATGCGCCGGTGGGTTGCGCCCTTCACCTGCCGGGCGTCGCCTGGGTCCTCAGGTGTTCCGCAGGTGTGTAGTCCTCAGGCGTTGGGACGCTTGCCGTGGTTGGCTGCCTTCTTGCGACGCGCGCGGCGGCGTCTTCCGTTCTTCCCCATCACTGGATCCTCTCGGGTCGATGGCTCCTGCGCTGTCCCATGGCTCGATGTCATCGGTCGTCCGACACCACGACGCGACGGCCACTTCCGGCCGACTCGGCTGCTGTACGGACGTCCGCGATGCGCGGCATGGCACGGTCTCGTCGCCGCATGGGTACGCGGTGCGAGCCGCAGGAAATTTTCGCATGGAGGGATTTGGCCTTCACACTGGCGTCAGCGAAGGCCGAGGCGCGGTGCATGCCGGAAAAAAGCGATAACTCTACGTATACATTTCTCGGCGAACTTTGGGGTGATGCCCGGTCCGTCCGCACTTGCCTTATACGGAGAGTAACCGAAAGTCCAGGTATGCGGCCGCCCTTGGGGAGGCGGGCGTGCAGAATTAGGCATGCTACAGGGGCGCGTGTCGCATCCGCAGCAAGTTGGGACCTGTTCCTGGCTACACGCTCCGTAAGAATGCCGGTGGCGATCTGTCGGTCTTTCGATCTGATCACTTCGATCGTCTGTCACCGAACGTGGGGCCGGTGGTAGGTGCCGTGAACGTTCACGCGTGAAGCCCACTTCAGATGGTGCTTACAGATAGTGATCGTTACCGTCTGGAGTCAGCCTCGTGGGCCGGGCTTGACCTTGCCGAGTCTTGGTCGTTGACTCTTCTTCACAACGTTTCGCTGTTACGGGGACAGCAGAAACGGCGCCCTAGACCGTGGTGTGCTGTAAGCGGTACGTGTTCACTTCTCTGCCTTGAGCTTGGCCCACTCCGCATTTTCGCGATGCCGAGATGGGTCTATGCGATATATCCGTGGGAGGAGGATCCAAACATGCAGCTCTTCTCTTTCAGCAACGTGCGCGGCGGCATTGAGTGGGACTGAGGTTGCGGCATTTGTCCCGCAATCCGCGCCCGTTGGGCTGAGTTAAGGCGGGTGTTCAGCTGATGCCGAGACGTGCGACACGCATTTACGTCGGCGCGCTCGGCGTCATTGCGGCAGCCGTTTCGACACTCTCGATACTGAAGATCGACCGCCCCGTCGACGTGCTGCTCTTCGCGTTTCTCGTCTACGTCATGGAGATGCTGAAACGTCGCCTGGGCAGTGGTCTGCGGGTCTCGATGACATCGGTGGTCGCGGTCGCGACCTACCCGGTCATCGGTCCGTGGGGCGGTCCCGTTCTCCTCGTCGGACTACTACCGAATCGGTCCAAGGCCAAGCCGATCAACCGAGTTCTCAACGTTTCGCAAGGCGTCATCTGCACAGTCGTGGGCGGCCTCGTCTATCTAGGCCTGGGAGGGCCGGTCGGATCACTGTCCGCGGATGACTTTCCAAGCGTCCTGGTACCTGTGACAGCGGCGAATCTCACGTGGCACCTGGTCAACTTCGTCCTGGTGACCGGCGTGCTTCGGCTCGAGACCGGCATGCGCTTCCTAGGGGCGCTGCGGTCGGTGTTGCCGGAGGTTCTCGGCGCATTCCTGGGCTATTCCTATCTCGGTTTCCTGCTGGCCATCCTGTGGCTCGGCCAGTTGGGTGCGTTCGCCGCAGTCCTGTTGCTGCCGCCACTGCTCGTGGCCAACTGGGCCTTCGCGCAGTACGGCGAGGAGCAGGAAGCCCACCAGGCGACGCTGCAGGCTCTCGCGCAGGCGATCGAAACGAAGGACCTCTACACACGGGGCCACGGTGAACGGGTGGCGAGAGCCGCCCGCATGCTCGGCGCCGAGATGGCGTGGGACGGCGACCGGCTGGAGGCGCTGGCCGAGGCCGGACTCCTGCACGACGTCGGCAAGATCGGGGTCCCGACCCGGGTGCTCCAGAAGGACGGCCGCCTCACCGAGGACGAGTACGACGCCATCAAGCTCCACCCGCTGCATGGTGTCGAGGTCGTCGGCGACATCGCGTTCCTGGAGGACGCGCGTGCCGGCATCATGCACCACCACGAGCGGTACGACGGTGGCGGCTACCCGTCCGGGCTCGCGGGGGAGGACATCCCGGTCTTCGCGCGGATCCTGTCCATCGCGGATGCGTTCGACTGCATGACGAGTGTGCGTTCCTACCGCCCCGCGCGGCCGGTGGCGGAGGCGATCGAGGAACTTGTCCGCTGCCGCGGAAAGCAGTTCGATCCCGAACTCGTGGAACTGTTCGTCGCCGCCATCGGCCGTGACGGGTGGCAGCCGGCACCGGTCGAGGAGGTGCCGGCGGACGCCAGGGCTCCGCGGTACGACCACGACGACCCGACCCGCCCGCCGGAGATCGAGCCGTCGCCGGAGGCCCGCTCGTGAACGGCACTGCGCAGGTGAGGAACCGGTCGAACCCACTGATGGACGGTTCGGCGGCGGTCGTGGCGTTCGCCGGTGTCGTGGTGATCGTCGCGGTCGCTGGTACCGCTGCCGCCGGCGTCTCCGCGCCCAGGGTGGCGGCGACGTTCGGAGTCCTGATCGCAGTCGGGGAGATGGTGCGCCTCCGCCTGCCCGACGATCGTGTGCAGGCACCGATCGGCCTCGCGGCGGCCCTTGGCTACGCACTGCTGACCTACCTGCCAGGCGAGGGCCAGGTCACTCATTCGATCCTGCAGACCATCGCGGTCACCTCCGGCGGGATGCTCGCCGGCGCCCTTCCCCACGCGCTCGCCGGTCGGGCGTCTGAGTTGGAGGGCATCGCGCGGCGCATCCTCGTCGTCTCGGGTGTCGCGGTGGTCTTCCGGCCGTTGGCCCGCGATGACGCGTTGCACGCCTGGCTCGAGGATCATCCACATGCCCTCGTCGTCCTGACCATCCTGGCCGCGACCGTCGCATGGGGCCTCGAGGCGCTGCTCGCCGCGGGCATCCAGGCGAGTCGGCAGGTGGGACCGTTCCGCGCTCTCCTGCGTAACGAGTTGGTGGCATTCCTCGGCATCGGTGCCGCGATCGCCTCGACCGGCATCCTCATCCCCTTGGCGATGTGGGAGGTGGGTCTCTGGGCCCTGCCACTGGTGATCATCCCGCTGCTGCTCGCCCAGCTCGCGTACCGACGGTACGCCGGGATCCGCCATACGCAGGACCAGACGATCCGGGCGTTGTCCCGGGCGACCGAGGTGGGCGGCTACACCGAGACCGGACACGCGCGTCGCGTCACCGAGCTGTCACTGGCGATCGGTCGCGACCTCGGCCTGCCGGAGAACCGACTTCGGCTCCTTCAGTACGCCGCGCTCATGCACGATGTCGGCCAGTTGTCGTTGGCTGACCCGATACCCGGCGGTGCGACGGTTCTCGTGACACCCGGCGAGCGCCGCAAGATCGCTGGCCTGGGAGCAGGGGTCGTACGCCAGGCGAGCCTGCGCGAAGAGGTCGCGGAGATCGTGGAGGCCCAGGCCGAGCCGTACCGGCGGCCCCATGTGCGTGACGACACGGAAATTCCGCGGGAGAGCCGGATCATCAAGGTGGTCAATGCGTACGACGACCTGGTGGGGACGGCCACGAGTGAGGACGCCCGGCTGGAGGCGCTCGAGAGTCTCAGGTTGGGAATGGCCTACGAGTACGACCCGAAGGTCGTGGCGGCGCTCGCGCGGGTCCTTGGCCGGGCAGGTGCGATCCCGCGCTGATCCCCGTTCGTTCCGCTTGGTCAGATGAGGGCAATCGTCGAGTTTTCGCCGTGGAGCGGTGGCGCGGTGCGCGGGCCGGGTGTAGCGCTGGCCGAACGTCTCCGTTGCGTGCCGAGGGCGCCGCGGCGTGATTGGATGGCGAGCGAGGCGATGGAAGGAGTGGTCGTGGCCGAGCAGGTCCGCGCTGACATGGTGGCGAACGTGTTCGAGATCGGCGTACGGCCGGGGGACTCCGTTCAAGCCGGGCAGGTACTCCTGGTGCTCGAGTCGATGAAGATGGAGATCCCGGTCGTCGCCGAGGAACCCGGTGTCGTCCGGGAGATCACGGTGAAGACCGGCGAGGTCGTCCAGGAGGGCGACGTGCTCGTCATCCTCGACTGATCCACCTGCGTCAGATTTCCCGGGCGAACGCCAGCAGCGAGACGCCAGGCGCGGGCGTCCAGTCGCGGCGAGGGTCACGGGCGAAGCCGAGTCGTTCGTAGAGCCGGTGGGCCGCGTGCATCGCGGTCGACGAGGAGAGCGCGATCCCGCGCTTCCCGTCCGGCCGCGCCCTGCTCAGGCAGGTGCGGACCAACGCCTCTCCGATGCCGCGGCCATGAGCCTGGGGTGACACCGCGAGCATCCGGAACTCGCCCTCGTCGTCGCGGCCGATCTCACGGTAGGTCGAACCGGGCGGGCAGTAGGTCACGGTCCCGAGCAGCGCACCCGCCCGATCGAGCGCGACCAGGAGTTCCGCTTCCGCCGCGCGGCGTTTGGCGTCCCCGAGCTGGTGGACGTAGGAATGGTCGGCGGGGAGCAGCCCGGCGCCGACGTAGGCCGCGACGGTGAGGTCGCCCGCCGAGGTGTGTTCGCCGGACTGGGCGACGCGGATCCGCGGCCAGGGTTCGAGTGGGCGCCGATAGGCCCTGAGCGTTCCGCCCGAGTGGGCCGGGCTGTCGTGTTCGGGCGTACGCACGAAGCCCGACGTGGTGTAGAGGCGGTGGGCGGCGGTCATGGCGTCGGTGGTGTGGAGTCCGAGCGCGGTGGCTCCGGCGAGGCGGGCGCGGGCGACACACTCGGCGATCAGCGCGGTGCCGACCCGACGACGTCGTGCGGTCGGGTCGACGCTGAGCATGCGCAGGGTCGCCTCGCCGTCGGAAAGGGCGCCGTTCCATTCGGCGCCGGGCAGGGCGAGCGTGGCCGTGCCGAGGAGCCGGCCGGTTCCTGATGGCCGCCGCCCTGCGGCCGGATCGCCGGGGTCGGTCGGATCGCCGCGTGCGGCGGGATCACTGGGGTCGGTCCGATCGACGGCGACAAGGACCTCGGTCCCAGCGTCCCGGGCGCGTGCGGCGGTGTCGTCAAGCCGGGGAAGGTAGGCAGCACCCACCAGCCCCTCGCCTCCGTAGGTGTCCCGGAGAAGCCGGGTGATGCTGTCGTACTCCTCCGGGCGGGCGTCTCGGATCAATGGGCTCACCGGTCCTTGATAACGCTTCTGACCCGGTGACCGGGGCCCGACGCGGGAAGTTCGCAGAAGCCCGTACGCTGCCCGTCGCCCAAATAGGTGACGCACGCGTGATCATCGCCACCGATGCACGGTGACCTCGGCGTGCAGCGCGGGGACTGGCGTGCATCGTCGCGTGCAACCTCGGCAGCGTCAGCGACCTCGGCGACCTCGGCAGCCTCGGCAGCGTCGGCAACCGCCGTGGGGCGTCGGCGGGGATGGGGAGACCTCACACGCCGAAGGTCGAACGCGGGTAGGGGACCTCCGGGTCGGTGAGGACGTTGACGAGGTACGGAACACCGGCGTCGAATGCCCGGCGCAAGGCCGGGCCGAGGTGCCTGGGCTCGCGGACCGTCTCGCCGGCGCCGCCGAGGGCGGACACGATCGCGTCGTACGGCGTCGCGGGCTGCAGGTCGGTCGCGACGTCGTAGCCGTACAGCATCCGCATCGGGTGTTTCTCCAGCCCCCAGCAGCCGTTGTTGCCGACCACCATGACGACCGGCAACCGGTGCCGGACCAGCGTGTCGACGTCGAAGAGCGACATGCCGGCGGCCCCGTCACCGAGCAGCGCCACGACCTGTGCCGCCGGGTGGACGATCCGCGCGGCCATGGCGGCACCGAGCCCGGCGCCGAGACAGCCGAAGGGACCGGGGTCGAGCCAGCGTCCCGGCCGGCCCGGTTCGACGTACCTCCCCGCGAACGACACGAAGTCACCACCGTCACCAACGATCACGGCGTCGTCGGCGAGCAGGGGCAGCAACTCGCCGTAGATGCGGGCAGGGTGGATCGGATCGGCGGTGCTGCCGAGGAGCTCGGCGTCGCGCTCCTGCGTCTTGCGTACGCCCGCCTGCAGGTCCGCGAGCCAGGACGACCAGTCCGGTCGACGGAGCACCTGACTCCACGCCGCGGCGAGACCACTCAGAACGCTGCCGAGGTTGCCGCCTGCCGCTGCCGCGAGAGGGACGTGGGATGCCACCTGCTCCGGCGCGTCGACGACGTGCACCACCTTCGCGGCAGGTGCGCCGTCACGCCCGCCGAAGGCGCCGTAGCCGAGTCGGAAGTCCAGCGGCGTTCCCACGACGATCGCCAGGTCGCAGCGTCCGAACGCCACCGACCGCGCCCTGGCGGCGGAGAGCCGATGGTTCGGCGGCAGGACGCCGCGCCCCATGCCGTTGGTGACGACCGGGATCCCCAGCGTGTCGACGAACTCGACGGCAGCCGCCTCGGCTCGGTCGAGCCACACGTCGCCGCCGAGGACGAGCACCGGACGTTGCGCTTCGGCGAGGAGCAGGGCGATCTCGCTGAGCGGTTCCGGATCGACGTCGCTCGCCGCCCGCGGATCGCCCGCCACGGAAGGGATCTCCGCAGTCGTCCGGGAGTAGAGCTGGTCCATCGAGATGTCGACGAACGCCGGGCCGCGATGGGCGGTGCCCGCGGTCCGGAATGCCTGGTGGACCGTGGGCACGAGGTCGGTGACGCTCGACACGGTACGGGCCAGCTTGGTCACGGGGGCAAGCAGTGGCACGTGGTCGAGTTCCTGCAGGCTGCCCGAGCCCCAGCGTTGGGTCGGTGCCCGGCCGCCGAGGAGGACCAGGGGAGAGCCGGCCTGGAACGCCTGGGTCACCGCGCTCACGGCGTTGGTCACACCGGGTCCGGCGGTGACGGCGGCCAGCCCCGGCGTGCGGGTCAACTTGCCCACTGCTTCGGCGGCGAAGACGGCAGTCGCCTCGTGCCGGACGTCGACGAGTCGCACCGGTGCGGGGCTGGGCTGGTCCTTCCCTCCGACGGCGGCGTCGTACAGCGGGAAGACGTGTGCGCCGGACAGGGTGAACATCGCCTCCACGCCGTACGAACGCGCCACCGCGATCGCGAGGTCGCCGCCGTGTCCCTCGATCTCGGGCGGGCCCGGCGTGCCGGGTCCGGCATTCGCCTCGGTAGACAGCTCAGGGCCGGTCATCCCGGCAACCTATCGCGCGGCGTCGGCCTCCGTCGCCGTCGAGGGCAGCGGACGTACGCCCGGCTCGCCGGCGTCGGCGTGGTAGTCGCCGGCGGCGGTGGCGTCGCGTCCCTCCGCGACCTTCAACGCCCGGAAGACGAACGTGAGGACGATCGCGACCACGACGTTGAGCACCCACGCGGTGAGAGCGACGTAGCCGTTCTCGCCGAGCAGCGGAATCGGCGCCGTCGAGCCGCCGAAGTGCTGCGCGCCGGTGACCGGATTGACGATGTTGTACGCCGTCCAGGTGCCGTAGGCCATGCCCACCACCCAGCCGGCGAACAACGCCCACCGGTGGAACCACCGGGTGTAGAGCCCGAACACGATCGACGGGAACGTCTGCAGAATCCAGATCCCGCCGAGGAGCTGCAGGTTGATGGCGAAGCTCTTGTCGAGACCGAGCACGAACAGCAGCGCGCCGAACTTCACGAGTAGCGAGACCACCTTGCTCTGACGTGCCTCGTCGGCATGGCTGGCGTTGGGCCGCAGAAACGCCTTGTAGACATTGCGCGTCCACAGGTTCGCGGCGGCGATCGACATGATGGCGGCCGGCACCAGCGCTCCGATGGCGACCGCGGCGAACGCCACGCCGGCGAACCAGCTCGGGAACATCGCCTCGAACAGCATCGGCACCGAGAGTTGCGCGTTGGGCTCGCCGTTGAGGCCGACCGGGTTGATCTCCGCGGCGATCGCCATGAAACCGAGCAGGGCGAGCAGCGCCAGCAGCAGGGAGTACGCCGGCAGGATCGCGGCGTTGCGCCGTGGCACGGTGCGGTTCTTGGCCGACAGCACGGCGGTGACGGCGTGCGGGTACATGAACAACGCCATCGCCGAGCCGAGGGCGAGCGTCGCATACGGCCACGCCTGGCCGACGCCGACGAAGGAGAATCCCTCCCCGCGTCCGGCATCGGTGTCTGCCGCACCGAACTTCGCCCCTGCCGCGTCGAAGATCGACCCCCAACCGCCAAGCCTGGTGGGGATGTAGACGATGGCGATAATGATGACGAGGTAGATGAGCGTGTCCTTGACGAACGCGATCAGGGCCGGCGCACGCAGCCCGGAAGAGTACGTGTAGGCCGCGAGAACCGCGAACGCGAGGAACAGCGGGGCGTCCGCCGCGATGATGTTGCCGGACCCGCCGAGCCCCATGACCTCGAACACCGCCTGGATTCCGACGAGCTGCAAGGCGATGTAGGGCATTGTCGCGAGGATGCCGGTCAGCGCGACCGCGAGGGCGAGTGCCCGCGAGTCGAATCGTCCGCGTACGAAGTCGGCCGGCGTCACGTAGCCGTGGCGGTGCGAGACCGACCAGAGGCGCGGCAGGAAGAGAAACACCAACGGATAGACGATGATGGTGTACGGAACGGCGAAGAATCCGACAGCGCCCGACGCGAACATCAGCGCGGGTACGGCGACGAAGGTGTACGCCGTGTAGAGGTCACCACCCAGCAGGAACCAAGTCACCCAGGTGCCGAACCGGCGTCCGCCAAGGCCCCATTCGTCCAAGCTGGCAAGGGTGGAACCCTTGCGCCAGCGCGCCGCCATGAAACCCATGACGGTGACGGCGAGGAAGAGCAGGACGACAACGCTGAGGGCGATGGCATCGATCCCGTCCTTCATCACGCACCGCCTCCGGTCTCGTCACCCGCGGACCGTCCGCTGACTGCCTGCCGCTTCTCGCGCTGAACGAGGAGATAGGCGGCGAGTGTGCAGAGGGCGGAGAGGAAGATCCACAACAGCTGGTACCAGTAGAAGAACGGAAATCCGCCAAGTCGTGGCTCGACACGGGCGTAGGACGAGACCCACAGGGTTGCCACGAACGGCAACAGGAGCAGGACTCCGATCAGCACCCTCGTCGGCGTGACGAATGGCAGGTTCTGGCGCGCCGGTGCGCCCATCACGACCACCTCCACGGCAGACAGCGGGTCCAAGGATGACGGATCGCCCGCGGCAATGCGACCAAAAGGCGACAAAAGGACGGCGGGCAGCGCTGAGCGGGTCCTTATGGGCGACGAGCGGAAAAGATCGAGGGCTCACTCGCCCGCAGGACGCGCAGGAGGACGAGCAGGAGGTCGGCCCGGACGTCCGGCGGCTTGCCGAACAGCTCCACGTCAGCGGGCGTCTGCGCGCCGTGAACGCCCAACGCGAGTTGCAGGTGCAGCGCCCGGAGAAATTCCGTGGTGTTGCCCGCGGCCGGTGTCGGCCACTCCGGTGCCGGGTCCGACTCGGCGCCCTCGGGCGGAACGACGCTCGCGGCCAGCCGTTCGATCCAGGGTTCGAGGACGTCGATGCCGAGCCGGTTGCGATGCAGGACGGCCATGATGGCGAACGCGAGGCGGTCGTACTCCCCATGGAAGAGGCGGTACGGAGTCGGTGTCAGCAGCCGGTCTGCGACCACGTCGAGGAGCACGGTGAGCTCGAGCTTGCCGAAATGCGGCGAGCGGGCCAGTGCGGCGATCAGGTCCGCGCCATGGGCGACGGAGTGGGCCCAGCCCTTGCCGGCGACGTAGCCGCGAAGGTCGCGCTCGCGAACGAACCACGAGGCGGCTCGGTCGCCCCACCGGAAGATCGCGTCGGAGTGGACGGCCCGCGCCACCTGGTCCCGCAGCACCGTCTCGGCGAGCAGCAGGGCCGAGAACGACCTACGCAGCACGGTGTCCGTGCCGTCCTGCCCGAGACCGGTGAAGAGCCCTTCGGAGATGCCGTCGCCGAAACCTGCCAGCAGGTCGTCGTAGACCCCGTCGCGAATCCAGGTGGCGAGGGTCGGGTAGGCGATCCCGTCGCGGACCAGGGGGTCGGGGTCGCCCAGCATCTGGACCAGCTCGGTCGTGAGGTCGTCGAGCGGGCGGTCAGCAGGCAGCTTGAAGCCGCTTGCGCGGACATGCTCCCAAAACGCTGACCGAACGCCCACGGCGGACATCCTTCCAGACGGGTCTGCGGGTCACGGTGAGTGGCCCGGCACGCACCGTCGACCGAGACCGGAACCCGTGGTGAGTGTCCCGGCCGCCCTGTCGATCAGGGTGGCGAGCCGTTCCAGCCGGTCCGGCGCAGCGGTGGAGATACGCTCTCGACGTGCCTTCCCTCGACGACGTCGTACGGCATTACACCGATCTCGACGACGCAGACCGCGAATGGTTGCACAGGCTGGTCGCCGAATGGCAGATGCTCGCCGACCTTTCCTTCGCCGACCTCGTCCTGTGGGTGCCCGACCGCGAAGGGTTGGGTTTCTGGGCATGCGCGCAGATGCGTCCGACCACCGGCCCGACGGCGCACCTGGACGATCTGGTGGGTTCGTTCGTTCCGCGGGGACGGCGAGCCCTGCTCGACTCCGCGTACGACGATGGTCGGATCTGCCGTGAGGGTGACCCGGAATGGCGGGACGAAGTGCCCGTACGGATCGAAAGCATCCCCGTTCGCCGGGTCGACCGTGTCCTCGGGGTGATCACCCGCAACACCAACCTGCTGTCCGTACGCACGCCCAGCCGGTTGGAGTTGACCTACCTCAAGACCGCGACGGACCTCGCCCAGATGATCGGCGAGGGAGGCTTCCCGTTGCCGGGGGAGCGGGTCGACCTGGGGTCGGCGCCGCGGGTCGGTGACGGGCTGGTGCGGCTCGACGCCGAGGGCATCGTGACCTTCGCCAGCCCGAACGCCCAGTCTGCGTACCGTCGGCTCGGTCTCACCGGTGACCTGCTCGGGTGCCACCTGGGCACGACGACGGCCGAGCTTGTGCCGCCGTCGCGGCGTCCGGTCGACGAGGCTTTGGGCGTGCTGATCTCCGGACGCGCACCGCGAGAGACCGAGATCGAGACCGACGCCGCGGTCGTCAGCGTGCGGGTGATCCCGTTGGTGCCGAAGGGACTGGCTGCCGGGGCGCTCGTTCTGCTGCGCGACGTCACCGACCTGCGCCGGCGCGAACGTGAGCTGCTCACCAAGGACGCGACCATCCGTGAGATCCACCACCGGGTGAAGAACAACCTGCAGACGGTCGCAGCCCTCCTGCGACTACAGGCGCGGCGCCTCGGCTCGACCGGCGGTCGTGAGGCGTTGGAGGAGGCGGTCCGCCGAGTCGGGACCATCGCGATCGTGCACGAGACGTTGTCGACGGCGTTCGAGGAGCGGGTCGACTTCGACGAGGTGGTCGACCGGGTGCTCGCGATGGTCGCGGAGGTGTCGATCCCGGAGACCCGCGTGGTACCGCGTCGGGTGGGGACGATCGGGATGCTCGACTCCGAGCGGGCCGCGCCCCTGGCGATGGTGATCACCGAGGTGGCTCAGAACGCCGTCCAGCACGGTGTCGGTCGTACGGGCGGCAAGGTCGAGCTCAGCGCCGAGCGCAAGGGCGGCCGGCTGCGGGTCGTCATCGAGGACGACGGGTCCGGACTCCCGCCCGACTTCGACCCGGAGGTCTCCGGCCGGCTCGGTCTGCAGATCGTTCGCACGCTGGTCGAGAGTGAGCTCGGAGGGGAGTTGGACATCGGTGCCCGCAAGGAAGGTTCGGGAACCCGGGTGGTCCTCGATGTCCCCGATGATGGCGGCTGACAAGCCTTTGACGAACGAGCCCCCGCCAGGCGGCGAGGGCCTTTGACGAACGAGCCCCCGCCAGGCGGCGAGGGCCTTTGACGAACGAGCCCCCGCCAGGCGGCGAGGGCTTTCGGCGAACAAGGCCCCCGCCCGGATGGCGAGGGCCTCTATCGACAGCGTGGCGATCAGATGATGCGGGCTCGGGAACGTGCGGCGCGACGCTTCAGCGCCCGTCGCTCTTCCTCACTCATACCGCCCCAAACGCCGGCGTCCTGTCCAGTCTCGAGGGCCCACTGCAGGCAGAGATCGACGACATTACAACGACGGCAGACCGCCTTGGCCTCCTCGATCTGCAGGAGCGCAGGACCCGTGTTCCCGATCGGGAAGAACAGCTCGGGGTCCTCGTCCCGGCAGGCGGCCCGGTGGCGCCAGTCCATCAAGGTTTCACTCCTTGCGTCGTGCGTGTCGGCCTCCACCGACTACGCATGGTGGGTTTCCGGTTCGTTCTGCTGTGTGAACACTTTCACGATCACTTGCGCGAAGACACGACACGCCAGTCTCCCAGCGGCGCCCACACGGAGTGTGATCGCTTGCCTTGGCCCCCAGCGCATGCACGTTTCAGGTGTGCCGCGCCTCTCTGCAGGCTCGATAGTTTCAACTCCTTCAGCGATACACAAGACCCTTTCTGTGGTAAGCCCTGGAAAAGTCGATGTCAGGTACGTCACAGAGCATCGGGAAAGCTTACGCATCGTGACTAGCGTGCAGAGGGGACTTACCCGATACGAGTCGAATTGACCCATCTACTCTCCGTATCCGTCGCCCGAGGTGGCGGAGATCCGCTTCGTTCGGGTCGGTGGATAGCCTTCAGTCATGGCAAACCGACGCCCGATCGCCGCCGGCCGGGCGAAGCCGTCGACCAGGGCGGATGCGGCGGAGAAAGCGGACAAGGCCGAACGTGCGGGCCCGCAGGGGCGTGGCGACGGGCGACGCGTACCTGCGACACTGCGGGCCGCTGCCGCGCTCTCCGCCGTCGAGGCGGTCGCCGCGGTCGGTTTCGGGGCCTGGCTCGCTCTCGAGTCGCTGGTCCAGGCACCGCGCGGGCTGGCCATCGCGGTCGGTACCGGGGTCTTCGTCGTCGCCGTCGGCGTCGGGTTGGGCGTCCTCGGCTGGGGGCTCTTCCGCGCCCGACACTGGAGCCGCGGCCTGACGGTCGTGCTCCAGCTGCTCATGCTGCCGATCGGCTACGAACTCACCTCGGCACCCACCACACTCGTGGGGATCGGGATGCTCGTCGCCGCGCTCGCCACACTTGCGCTGGTGTTGGCGCCGGTGTCCACGGCGGCGCTCCGCGACTGAAGCGCGGCAGGTGAGAGCGCCTAGGGGGTGTCTGATGGATCACGATCGGCTCGCGGCGTCCCGCATCCCGCCTGGCTGCGTTCTCGTCGATCGGCGCACAAGACCAGTGCGCCTTCCTCCTCGGCCTTGCCAGCCGGGCGCGGATA
>NZ_JBEEAB010000029.1:0-75366 GCF_040120725.1 Actinopolymorpha sp. B9G3
GGGCTATCGCGCCGTTGCCACCCGATACGACAAACGCGACTACATCTGGCGCGGCACAATCGACATCGCATCGATCAGAATCTGGCTCCGCGACCCACCAACCCAAGATCTACGGGACACGCCCTAGACATAATCACTGACGTCCTCTCCAGAGGCAGACAGAACCGTCCCGTTGCTGGATTCGGTTCGTTGTTTGGGTGGGGTGTGCTTGAACAATTCGCTCTTCCCAGCCACCGCCTTTTTGGCGATGACCGGCTTTTCCTCGCTGGTGTTGGTCAGTGGGAGGCCGATGCCGACCGCCCATTCGGAGGCGGTGTAGCGGGTTTTCGACTCGACCCGACCGTTCGGTGGGATGACTTCGGGTTCGGCGTTCTTCTCGATCAGCACGGACCGGACTGGGGTCTTGGCGTCGAGGGGGTCGCGTCGGGTGATGTCGAGCCGGATCAGGTGGGCGAACCGGCGGTGTGCGGTGACGCGGCCTTCCCGGCCGTAGCAGGTGGACGCCAAGGACTCGGTGCGTTCTTCGACGTCTTTGCAGGTGACGCCTGCGACGAGCCACATCCAGGCCCGTTCACCGACCCTCGTGGGTCGGATGAAGATCAGCCAGGGCAGGCGTCCGGAGCGGTTCCGGAGCCCGTTCTCAGCCATGAACGCCCGCAGCCGGTGCCTGGTGACGTTCAAGCACCACAGGGCGATCAGCACCCGGTTGACTCCTGGGATGCACAGCAGGACCGCCACAGGTGCGACAAGGACACAGCCGGCAGCCCAGGCCGGCAGATCCATCCGGATCAGATATACGAACGCCGTCACCACAGCAGTGGTGGTGATGATCTCGGGTAGCCACCGCCACACGGCGACGACCACCTGCACTCCGACGCGCTGGTGGAACCGTGGTTTGACGTCCTCTACCAGGCGGACACGGTTACTAGAGCGGCTACGTCGTGGCATGACAGGTTCACCCGGCCTTCCGGAGTTCATCGGTGTCGAGGTTGAGGAAGGCGGTACGGGCCTGCTCGATCGCGGCGGTGAGCCGGTCGAGGGTTTCGATCTCGTGGACCCACAGAGTGATGCCGTGGTGGAGCCCGATGGTCAGCAACATGACGGGCTCGGAGTTGCCGTTGGTCGCCGAGCCGTTCAGGTAGGTCGTTGGCGTGATGTCGCCGCTGATCCGCAGTGGACTGAGGTCCCGGTCGACGTGGTGGGTAGAGTTGGACATGACAGAGCCCTCCCATTGGGTTGGGTTGTGTTTGGTAGGCAGAGAGCCGGAAGGTCTGGTAGCCGGTCCCGGCTCTCCGCCCGTCTTGTGTGGAGCGGCCCCCGACCTTTCGGGGGTCGTTCTCTTTGTGTTGATGCATGCGCCGTCCTGCAGCGCGTCTCGCCACCTCAGGGCGAGATCGGGATCACGTCACGTGCACTCGACTTGAGAACGTTGGTGTCGCCGTTCACCGTGCTATGACTCACGCGGCCTTTACCGACGCCTTGGTGTCGAGGGACTTGGCACGAAAGGCCACACCAGACCGACCGTTCGTCGCCCACGGCATGGCTTCCAGCTCAACCGGGGTAACGGTCTGCCCCACGCTCACCTTCGGCGGTTGACCCGCCACAGTGATCATGAGGACGTCCGCCCCGCTGTCAGCGTTGAGCGCCATCACCTGAGTGACGAACAGCAGCTCTCCGGTCTTGCGATCCGCCTTGTGCCGACCCTCGTTGTCGGTCTTCGGCTCCGGAGCCTTCGTCACCGTGAACGTGTACCGCGACGCATCGAGAAGCAGATTCATGAGTGCTCTCCCCTTCGTAGGAGTTCTGATGGAACGAGGCACCTCGCCTCACCACGCACGCTGCGTGGCTCCGTGCACGCGCCCGACTCGAACGGACCAACCGCGACTCGCGCGGCTTGCCACCTGGCTACGTGCTGCCACTCCTCACCTCCCTGACTTGCGGTCCTACTAGCCCGACCAACCGGACTAACAAGTCCGACTATAGGACACAATAGTCCTGGTGACAAGGACTAACAAGTCCGGGACGATGGGATGCATGCAGATGGGAGAAGTGATCCGGCAGCGCCGTCGCGATCTGGGCATGTCTCAGAGCGACCTTGCGCAGGCTGCCGGAGTCGACGCGCGACAGATTCGCCGGTACGAGACCGGCGACCAACAACCGCTCTTGACGGTGGCGATGGCCATCGCCGATGCCTTGCAGATCTCAGTGACCGAACTCGCCGGACGTCCGTCCCACCGGGTCAACGTCACCGGCGACTGGTGGGCGTCCTGGCAGACGTCCCGCGGTGGCGAACAGAAGATCGCCACCCAGCCCGTGCAGATGCGTCAAGAGGGCGACAAGGTGTTCATCGCCTCGACGCGACGCGGTCTCAGCGAAGAAGAGGGTGGCTACATGTGGAGCGGAGAGCTCCGACTCTGGGACAACGAGATCCTCACCGGCTGGTACGCGGCCGAGGACGGTTCGATCCGCTCCAAGGGCACCATGTACCTCGTTCTGCACCCGCACGGTGTCTACATGGAGGGCCGCTGGGTCGGCCTCGGCTACGACGACAGCATCATGACCGGCTGGGCAAGCATGGGGAAGACGAGCGAGGACTCCGAAGCTGCGATGACACGGCTCCTCAAGGGGGAGGCGAGCAGGCAGTGACGGAGCTGTGCGAAGTCGTCATCACCGCACCCGACCCAGACTGGCTCGCAGAGTTCACAGGGCAGCTCGTGTCCGAGCGGCTCTGCGCGAGCGGTCACAACTACACCCCTGTGCGATCTATCTACCGATGGCGCGGCCAGGTTCACGACCGCCAGGAAGGCCGAGTGTCGCTCCACACCCGTAGGAGCCTCGTGCCGGCGATTGTGCGCCGCGCCAAGGAACTGCATCCGTACGAGGTCCCCGGCATCAGTAGCAGGGTCATCGACGACGGCAACCCGGACTACCTCCAATGGATCCTCGACGAGACCCAGGAGCCGACGTCGTGACCGGACACCGGAGCCGCCTCTGCCACTTTGTCGTCGACGTCGGCGACCTGGACTACGGGCTCGCCTTCTGGAGTGCCGCACTCGGAGCGGAGGAAGAACCAGTCTCGAAAGGGAGCCAACACATCTACCGGCGTCTACGCCTACCCGACTCCGACGTCCGGATCCTGCTCCAGAAGACTGAGGACTCCAAGGTCTCGAAGGAACGTATGCATCTCGACATCGAGACCGATGACGTAGAGGCCGAGGCTACTCGGCTCGAAACGCTCGGCGCTACACGCTGGGACCACCAACAAGAACGCGGCTACGACTTCTGGGTCATGCGCGACCCCTGGCATAACGAGTTCTGCGTACTCCAACCAACCTTCCCCCACTTGCTCGCCCTGCGTCGCCCCGCGTGACCTAGCAGTAGCTCTGCGGCGCCTGTCCAAAAGATCAAACCATGGCGATCAAGGGCTGGCATACTTGGCGACGATCTTGAGGTCCATATGGGGGAGGGACATGCGATACCGGACCTAATGGTCAAATAGGACGCAAGTGGCGAGACGCCAGTGCTGGGGGGATACTGTGGCCATATACAAGAAGCCCGAGAAGCGTGTGCACCGAGGGTTCTATTACCTCAATGACGAGACCGTCATCAATTCACTCTCTGCCGTAGAGGCAGGCAAGGTTGACGAGGTAGTTGCGAAAGTCAACTCCTCACGCGAAGGCGGCTTCGGGGGAGGTGCCGGATTTCAGGGCGCCAAGATTGAAGGAGGGAAGAAATCTACCTCGGCATTCGAGGAAGAGATCGTACGCACGCGTACGCGGTTTTCGATCTTCGAACTCTGGTATCAGAATCTTGTAACCTCGAAAGCGATCGGTCAATTTAGAGGCTGGGGGCAGGACGCGCTCGAAGATGTTGACCCCGGCGACACTGTGGAACTTCGAGCCAGCCTGACGGTGGTTCCTCTTCAAGCGATGTTCCGAATGTTCCTCTGGTTCGCGAACTTAGCCAAGAGTCCCGGTCACATGTTCTCGCAGAAGGGTGACGAGCTCAAGACCACCAAGGAATCCGAACGGAACATACGCATGCTAGTGGGCGACGCCGATGAAATGGAGTTCGTTGTAATCGCCAAGCCCGTTGGAAATGCTGGTCCCATCGTTGCAATGCAACTGGCTGATCGTTGGATGATTGGCAATGTAGGCCACCTCTCTGGGCACTATACGGTCGTAGGCCAAGTAGATCAGGTGTTAACCGACGGCGATGAAGTTCCAACCATGCGCCTAATACGCGAAGCACCGCCAACGCCGCTCGAGGTCAACACGTTAGGAGATATCGTGGAGCCATTCATCGAACCAGCGAGCGCGTTTGGGGTATCCGTATCCAGGGATGATGCCGCCATCAAGGGGCCAGGGCTTTGGCTCACTCCGATCGCCATTTTCCGATAGGGATCATCCCGTGCAGGGCGGCCCTATAGAGTCGCTTCGTCCCGTCGGTGATGAGTTTCCCTACGTCTTCAAGGGCGGCCCGAACCGGGCCGCCGCGCCCGCCTCAACGGGGCCGGCCTTCCCTCCGCGCCTTGACGGCGCCCGGTCGGCCGGCCCGGCTGGGCGCGAAGAAAGGGCCGCCAGAAGACTGACGACCCTCACAGCGTCGGCACCGTTCACCAGAGACCCGGCGGTGGCCGGGGCGGGCCGGAGGCTTTAGCCACCTCGCTTGGTCCGGGTCCCGAAGGCCGGGGGCCCACGGTGGGCGGTAACGGTCGGCCAGCGAGCTGCCCACCGCGCCGGGCGAGGCTACGGGCCCCCGACCTCCCGGACCAAGCCAGGACACCGGCCAAACCCTCCGACCCTCCGAGCTGACCGATCCCTACGAGATGAGCCGGTGACCGACGAGGGCATGCGGTAGATCCGAGCCGGGTGAGGTCTCCCAACCGCGCACCAGTTCGAGGGACGAGACTGTCACGTCGACCAGGCCAGCACGCTGAGCCATCCGGATCGGCAGAGAGTGGTCTTGTAATCGCATGGCAGACAGCGCGTTGCGTGTCTCGGCGGTGTAGTGCCGCTGGAACAAGCCCATCGGTTTCTCGGCGGACTCCTGGGCTGGCGACTCGTCCATAGGGCCAGTTCCGAGGCCGTAGATCGCTACAACCCGGCCACCAGGTCGTAACAACGTCTGCCAGCTTCTGAAAGCCGTCTCCAGCTCGCGCAAGGTCCAGATCACGCTGCGAGAGATCACTACGTCGAAGCTCGCCGGCGGGAACGGTGGTCGCACCGCGTCCCCGACCAGCAACGACACGTCCAAGCCAGCCCGTTCGATGCGATCCTGCGCCGATTCGAGCATGCCCTCGGCTAGGTCGACCCCCGTCACCCGATGTCCGAGTTCCGCTGCCATCTGTGCAACGAATCCAGTGCCGGTCCCTACGTCCAGTACGTCGCTGGGCGTCTCGGGCAGGAGTGACCGAACTGTCTCCAGCCATGCCGTGTACTCCGATGATCCGGGCGCTGCCACGTTGTCCGCGGTGTTGTAGCCGGAGGCGAGGACGTTCCAGAACGCGGTGATCCGTGCCTGGACGGCATCTGCGTCGTCGGACATCTCCTGCTCCTTGAGATCGCTCCATGTGATGGCAGCATGCCGAGCGGATCCACGAGCGATCAAAGTAGCGACGTACAGCAGACAAGTACAGCAACGCAGCCGGCCGTAGCCGCCCATTCGAGACCCCCAATGGCCGCCTGACCTGCACGTACGACCTCTGGCGACCATCACGCCCATTGATGGCATCGAGGGGGTCTGGACTGCAGGCACGGGCCACACCGTCCGCCCTTCCGAGCTTCGACATGCCGCGTACTGTTCGGCACGTGAGACCGGACGCGATGCCTGAGTGCGCCGGGAGATGGCCGTGAACCTCCTGGACCTCGTAGTTGACTTCTGCCGAACGGGGACGCTGGGTCCCATGCGCTGTGGCGCCAAGCTCGAGGAACTGCACCGTCAGCTCGGACCGCACACCGACATCGCTGCCGATGGACGGCCCAGGCGGTGGAAGCCACGCCTGCACTACTGGGGAGCGATCGAAGTACTGATCTGCCACTCCACAGTGATCAGCCTCAGCCTCCAGACCTGGCGAGACACCGCCCAGCTGCCCGGCCAGCTCGGACTGGGCAACACCCCGATCCCGTGCCGCCTCAGTCATGTCGACGTCATGGACTCCCTCAACGCGGCCGAGATCGCTTGGCAAGACGCACCCGAACTCCTCGTCATCCCTGGTGACGGGGACGCCCGCGGTGTGCGCACCATGCCAGCGAACGTCGAGCTGGTCTTCTGGGACCACGACGGCACCGGCCGCAACGACACCACGCTGCGACTGAAAGGTGCCTACAAGAGCGACCCGAACGTCCGGTGCGGACCGCACCCCGACTCCGGACCACCCGACGGCAGATGACACCGTGACGGGGCCGTGGCGCATCCAGCTGCCATATCCTCCGTCGTGCCGGACGGGGCGGAGACTCACCATCGAGGAAGCAACGCCACCGCCATGACCACGAAGACCACCACGACCCTGTGGCGCCCGACAGGCCCGACGGAGTTGGACCTCGTTCGCCAGCTGGACTTCCGAGCCTGGCCACCGCGTCTGCCTGAGCAGCCGATCTTCTACCCGGTACTCAACGAGAACTACGCGATCATGATCGCCCGCGACTGGAACGTCAAGCACGACGGCGCCGGCTACGTGACCCGGTTCGAGGTCGACACCGACTTCCTGAGCCGCTACCCCGTGCAGCAGGTCGGCGGCAGCACCATCCTGGAACTGTGGGTCCCGGCCGAGGACCTGGACGAGTTCAACACGCACATCGTCGGCCAGATCGAGGTCATCCACGAGTTCCACTGACCGACGCCAGCCGTGACGCCAACCGACCCACTCAACAGCACACATCAGCCACCGCATCATGATCATCCCGAGTGCGAACCCGGCGCCGCAGCCGACCTGCCTGGACCTGAAAAGCGGAAGGTCGACGGTTCGATCCCGTCCCTGCCCACCATGTTTCCGCAGGTCAGCGGCTTGCAGAGCCTCCTGCGAGTGCCCGTCAGGGCCGAAACAATTGAGACCACCGAGACCGGAAACTGAGACCACCGGCGGCATCGTGCCTGGTCAGCGGCCTGCAAGCGTCTGATTCGGAAGCGGAAGGTCGCTGCCGTGTTGTGGCCGTTGCGTCCATTGTGTCCGCGGTCGGAGCGGGGCCCGTCGTCCCTGAGTAGGCCTCGTTCGGCCCGGTCCCCGTTCCAGGTGACCCGCGCCGGCATCGAGTTGCACCTAGGACCGCGGTCACAGGAGCACGGCCTCGAGCAGGTGGACATCACGCTGGAAGAGCAGCGCCTCATCCGAGGCCGCCCTCCTGAACTTTGGGCCTACGGGCCCCCGATGGAAATGCCGGCAGACATGACGCGAGTCCATCTGGCAGACATCTTCGAGGACGTCAACGAGTTCTACAGGTAGATCCACACCGGCAGATCCGTAGACCCAGGTGTCGCGAATCTGATGGCGGACCTGGGTCGCAGACAGTCGGTGCCCCCGACAGCAGATCTACGACAAATCACTGCCTCTGATACGCATCAGGCCTACGAGCCTGTTGACAACCGGAGGCAGGATCAACGCACGGATCTGCCGATGTCCGGGTGGGCGGGGACCCCTCACCCGTCGGCGGACTCGTCTCCCCCGTACAGGTCAACATCGAGGGGGATGCCCCGTCTCCCCAGTGCCAACATCGTCTCCGGCCCGAGCGTCACGCCTTCGTTTCCGCGCTCCATAAACCATCCGCAGAACAGGTCGACGGTGTACCGAGCGCCCAGGTCGCGCCACACCGCCTCGTCCGAGGTCAGGCGCCCGAGGATCGTCGCGACCTGGGCATCGACGTCGGCCGGCGTCGTCTCTTCGGCGTCCAGACTCCACAGACCGAAGCGCCGCGTTCTCGTCACACCGTGGGAGATCCACGCGTCGCCCATGGCCCAGCTTCGTGAGGGCTCACATCCCAAAGCAGTCGTGATCGCGTCCGGGACAAGGTCTTCGCCCGTAATCCGGAGCGCGGCCAACGCGCGAGCGAGTTCCGCCATGACAGCGAGAGTAGCCAGCCTTTAGGTCACGCTGCACGCGACTCACAACCATGCCGCGTTGAGTGAAGTAGGCGCGGCATCATTGCGTCGTGGACCAGTCGCTAGAATTCCCCGACGGCCGGCTCGAACTGCCCGACGGCGCCCGATTGGAACTCGTACCAGGAGGCGACGGCTACGCGTCAGCGGTTGTACGCCGAGAGGCCGACGGCTCAACCGGATGGCAGGCGCGGCCGCCCGAGGGAGAACATGACGCATGGGTCACGGTGCACCCTGTCGGGCGACTCCCTGATTTGCCATTCATGGTCGTCCTGGCTCGTCCGTATCGACCCGACCACGGGCACTGTCATCGAGCGCCTGTTCACCAAGTGAACGTACGCACATGCCGCCGTGAGGGCGTCTGAGAACGCGCCTGGCAGGCTTACGGCATGACCTTCGAACTCGCAAAGGTCCCGGGTGGCGACGTAGCCCGATGGGGTGAAGAGTGCCGCGCGAAGGCGCTGGCTGGAGTCGAGGCCAGAGACTGGCGCCCTGTCTACGACTGGACCAAGAGTTGGATCGGCTGGGGGCGGCGGGGCGTGGATACCAGACACGTGGCTCCTGTACGCCGTCTCCTCCCTGCTTCGAGGACAACCTCGGAATGCGGTGCACTCGCTCGACCTGGGCATCGGCACGTGGCTGGCGGGGCCAGGTGATCGTGCTGGCCTGACGTGGTGCCGAGGCATGGTTGTCATGAACGCTCTGCAGGACCCGAAGTCGGCCCTGCTCGACCTGGAACCCGTCGCAGAGTCACTGCCCCCGTGGCTAGCTCACCAAAACGCCGAACTCCTCGGCCGGTGCCGCGAGGCGGCCTCGCGAAGTCGCAAGCGCCAGCCGGCAGTCAAGCCGCACCCACACTTCACCGGTGCTGACAGTGTGCGACACGTAGTGGCTCCCGCTGCCACCGATCGCCGTGACGGCGATCCTCCTGCGGTGTGGGCAAACATCGTCGCCTACTTCAGCGCGTAACATCCGCAGATGCCGCGTTCCGCGCGCTCGTGCCGATTGGCAAGCGCCAAGGTTCTACGCTGCGACCTGTGCCCGACGACCTTGCCGAAGAGATGCGACTCCACATGGCTGAGCCCTTCTTCCCGACGCCGTGGAGAAGGGGATGGACTACAGGGAGGTGGATGCGGTCATGATCGGTGCCGACATCTACGGCTGGGCGACAAGGCCTGGGTTGCTGTCCGACCTGGACCGTTCTCGACTGGTGCAGGCGGCTGACGAACTGCAGCGCTCCATGGAGGCGTTTCCAGCAGACGCCCGGCCGTACTACGAGCGAATCCTTAGGATCGCTCGTCTCACTCTCGACGTCTGAGCGACGCACTCATCTGCCGCGGAGAGTGAAGTGCGGAAACTGCCGATGAGCGGACGCGTCACAAGTGGCGGATAAGCAGCGAGCCGCCGTACTGGGGCAGCCGGTCGGCGAGGGTCTGCAACACGGAGTTGGTGCGATGATCCGGGTCTCCGGCTTGAGCGGATACGACGATGCGCCACGGGCGTCCTGCTGCCTCCGGAAAGGACCTCTCCATCTGCCCGTCGAGAGCGAAGGAGACGTAGGTCTGCACCTTGTCTTGCAGCGATGACAACTGCGCATCGGAGCCCGTCCAGGGAGCGTCAGCCACGATGACCAGTTCGACCACCCCATCCGCGGTCTCAGCAACCAGGTCCACCTTGCCGGGGTCGAAGAGAGCTTCCGAATGCTTCCGTCCAAAGCGCATGGCCTCAGCGTAGGTCCGCCGGCACGTCCGCACATGCCGCGATCCGCGCGGTCATGCCGAATTGAGGGCCCTCAGCGAGGCAAGCTTCTCGCTTACTTGTCTGCGAGCCAGTCTGGCTGCGCTTCGCGATCGAGGGCCCGTGCCGGACAAGCCGGGTCCCTACATGCCACGTCGGGATCGTCGTCAGCCGAGCCCTCCGCCTGATGCTCGAACTCGTAGTGGAAGCAACTCCAGTGCATGCGCTCGAAGACCTCGAAGTTCTCGGCCTCACGGACCACCGGCCGGTTGCAGCGACGGCACGTCGGCACTTCTTCTGACATCTGAGCATCATGCCTCGTGACTGCTCGGTCATGCCGCTGATCGCGCGGTCGCGGCGACGAGCGGTAATCCCACCGATGAGCTTGCCGCTGTCCGTGCGGATGCGGTGGTGTTACCCGCTGAAGGCCTCCGCCAGATCGGTCCACAGGTCTGCCAGGACCTCGGTGCGCTCCGTAAGTTGATCCAAGGGCATCCAGGCGTCTTCTTCGGCGGCGTGGAGCTTGCGGTACGCCTCAGCATTGAAGCGAGCCGCCGCTTCGGCCACAGACTGTGCCGCGAGAGCAAGTTGTGTGTGGTCGAGCTGTTCTCGGACGGCCGCCATGAACGCGCCCTCGACCTGCTCGTACTGCTCGGACAACCGCTCCAAGTCGGACTTCACCCGTGCATTCTGTCCGCCGGCCCCTCTAAACGCACGGATCTGCCGCGATCCGGTGCTCGTGCCGATGTACGGGACTATCAGGCCCGGAAGGTCTGGCCCGTCGGACGGCCGTGGCGGATCTGTTCGAGTGACCACGCGTCGTCGGAGTAGTCGTCGAACGCGTATCCGCCCTCGGCCAGGAGACGCTCGACAAGATCACGCATCTCAGCCTGGTAGTCCCCGCGACCGGCCACACGAACCTCGACCCATACGCCCGCGAGTTCCTGCCCCTCCTTCCGCAGGGCGTCCACCTCGGATTTGGAGAACCAGCCCTGGACCTGCAACGCCTGGATCAGGTCTTGCGCAGACTCGTAGCGGGTCACACCGACCTCAAGCCGTCGATTAGCAACCCCGAACCATTCCGACCCTGCACGCTCGCCCACGCTATCGAGCAGGGGCAGCAGCCCAGGCAGGCCCATGACCGGGAACACCTGCACCGACCTCATAGCCGACAGTGTCTCAGCCGCGCACCCAGACGTCCGCACATGCCGCTGTCCGCACGATCATGCCGATGATCGGATGATCGCGAGCCCGACACCATGACCGTCGGAAGCCCGCCATCACGGCGATTCGCGGTCCTCCGGCAACTTGCCGCGCCTAGTGAAGACTCCCATGGCGGTTTCGGCCTCGCAGCGCAACCGCTCCCAGGCCGGCATAGCCTGGACGTCTCTGAGTGATGGGTAGTCGTCAGGCACTACCCTGGCCGTCTCCTGCCACACGCCGTGGAACTTCTTGATGGCCTCGATCTCGTCGGCGGTGTAGACGTCTGGCCAGTCATCAACGCTGTCGAGGCCCCGAGGAAGCTGGTCCTCCCACTGGTTGATGACCTCGTATGGCACGTGTGCTATTGGTGCTGCCCGCTCATAGTCCCTCTGTGCGGCGAAGGAACCAGCGAGTTCGAAGTACTCGATGATCCGATTGCGGACGCGCTGCTCGATCAGACGCCCCCTAGGATCATCGCCCTGGGGTTCGATCACGGCCACATCCTTCCGGCGGCCGCCCCCACACTGTCACTCCATGACGGCGAGCGCACTTACCTGCCGCCGGATAGCGCCCGCCGGAACGGCTCGGACACACGGATCTGCCCGCAGTCGGTGCGCGTTTTCGGGGGTCGCCGCCCATGGTGGACGGCGCCCCCTGGCGCCCGGCCCGACTCGAACGGTGCCGTCATCCTTGGGTTCAGTGACGCCCAGTACCAGCGCTGGGCGTTGAGCAGACTGACCTCCAACCGTACGAGAGAGGCCGCTCTCGAGCACGTCAATTGAATGTCCGCTCATGCCGCCGAGCGGGAAGCGATCATGCCGCCGTCCTCGCGATCATGCCGATGAGCGCGCTAGTGCTGCTCGCGGTACGGCCACTCTGATTCCGGAGGTTCCCATCCGTCGGGAGGCCGGTGGTAGGCGCCCTCGGCGAGGCATGAATCGCACGCCGAGGCGAACTCGTCGTCGAGTCCGAGGCGTTCTGATTCAGCGATCGACGAGGGCGTGAGTTGCCGCATGCACCAGTCGCAGTACGTCTGGCCACCGCGTCGTTCAAGAACCTGGAGGTCTGGTCCCTCTACGACCAGCTGGGCTTCGTCGCTGCACGCCACGACCCGGCGGACCTCACCTGCCACTCCTACGCGGAGAAGGGCGTGGCCCAACTCGCCGACGGCGCCTCCCGCAGCCAAAGAGAAATCCTCCTGCGCGACGTTCATGCATACCTTCAGCTCGTTTGGCGCCTCACCCGACCAGACGCACAACTCCTCGTCGTGGGGGCGGAGGGCGGCGGCGATCCGATCAAGATCGTCTGGTGTCAACGGCTGGATCGCCTGAAAGTCCAGGTACACGACGAAGGGCTCCACGTCACAAGTGTCCTCCACCGAATGATCCTGTAGTGGCCGCCCGCTCATGCCGCGATCCGCGCAGCCATGCCTATGAGCGAACGAGCGGCCCTCCGACTACCGTGGCGGCTATGGATGCCGGCCCACGCCGATTGACGGTCGCTGAAGCCTACGAGGCGGCTTACCGGCTCGTGTGGGACTACGCAAGCAGGGAGCCGGACTCGGAATCGCTGCAACTCATGCTCGTGGCCATGGAACCGACCGCAGACAGCGAGCGCACTAACGACCCGGCCCTGTGGCACGACTGGCTCCGATGTGTCGAAGCCGTCGGGCGGGCACCCCTCCCTCGCTTCCCGAGCTCGTGACCATGCGCACATGCCGCGTTCCGCGTGGTCATGCCGAATTGAGGGCGCTACTGACCGGGCCGATCGCGCCAGAACCGAGGTGATCCTTCCGACTGCCACTCAGCGCGGTATGCCTCGAACGAAGATGGTTGTGCGGTCCCCGGGTTGTCGTCGTTCCCAAACTCGAAGCCGCAGTTCGGGCACACCTCATACGAAGGGCGGCCGAGCAGATCCTCGTAGGGCGGGGTGATGGCCGTGCCCTTTGGCGGCGGCCAAACCTCGTAGGGAGGCGCGGTCAGCTCGCGCGAACCGCAGCCGGGCATTCGAACATGCTGCGAGTATTCCGCAGATGCCGGGAGCGGCGCACTGACATGCCGCTGTCCGCGCGATTTCCCATGCCGATAGGCCGAAGGTCATCCTCATTAATGACGCCTGGTGATGTCCTCGGCCGCTTGAATCGTCTCGGGTCGGAGTATCCTGCTCGCGCCGAGCAGCTCGATCCCCAGCACACGGCCGTTTGCGTCGAAGTCCACCGTCAACGCCGCGTTCTCCAGCGGGATATCAGCCACCCGGGAGTTGGCGACCTCGCCTCGGGCGATCTCATCGACCAGGTAAACGTAGGTGGCATCGGCTTCGGCATCGTAGGTGACGCGCATGGCCGGGATTCTCACATGGAACGCACTCATCTGCCGCGATCCGCGCGGTCATGCCGATGAGCGGTAACTGCGGATGATCTTGTCCGGCGCAGTTGTGCCGATGAGCGGTTACGCGGGCAGCTGACCGTACCGCCTGGATGGTCGTCATGGGCGGGACAGGTGAACTGCCTTGATGCTCGGGTCTACTCAACTGTGAGCGTGCTCGGCTTTTCACCCCGGTACGGAATCCAGAGGTAGCCCGGCTGGAACTCGACGTAGTTGTCTCCCAAGCGGAGTTCGTCGTGCAGGGCGTCCTTGAGGACGAGTCCATCGATAGTGCCGTCGGCCAGCTCGTCTGCCCAGTCGCTCTTGAGTTCTGAGGGATCGACGGAGCTCTCCGGGTCCCAGCCGACCTTCGCCACGAGGTACCCGTTGAACCGCTCAAGTAAGCGGTAGAGCCCTATACCTACCTCGCTCAACTCGGCGGCAGAGAGTCTGAATCTCGGCAGCGTCCCGTCCAGGCTCACACCCCAGCCGACAGCAACCGGGATCACTGATACCTCGATGTAGGAGGGCGTCCGGTTCATCACGGTGCGGTGGACGGGAATGCGGTGGCGGCCCGCCTGAACCGGCGCGGGGCTGGGATCGGCGAGGGCGGCCGCGCGTGCACCCTCGACGTTCTCACCGAAGTTGACTACCAACTCAAAGCAGATCGCCATGGCGTCCTCAGCTCGTCGGCCACGACGCCCCGGCACCCGGGCGCCCGGGCGCCCGGGCGCCCGGGCGCCCGGGACATTCTTGCGTGGAGGATCTCCGGATAGCACTGCAGGGCCTGGTCGTGGGCGGAGACCAACCCCGCGGCCATCCGGAACTGCCGCCGACCCGTCGAACGGTGTAGCAGGGGGAGAATGGTTCCGTGAGTGATCCCGCAGCAAGGTACCTCGCCACTTTGGGCAAGATGGCCGAGGCCGAAGGCGACGACGGGCTCGGCCAGAACCGCCCACGCCAGTGGAACCGGCTGGTTGAGCGTCTGCAGGTCGCGCGCAAGGAACTCGCGGCCACCGAGTCCGGCCAGGAGCTAATCAATGGGCTCCTCGACGACCCGCGAGTAACTGTCCGCCTGTGGGCCGCCAGCCACGCACTGCACTGGAACGCACACGCTGCGCGAACGGTGTTGGAGGAAATCCAGGCGGATCCAGCGCTCGGACTAAATGGACTCAACGCCGAGATGACGCTTCGCGAGTTCGACGCGAGACGCCTGAATCCGGACTGGTGATTCGCGCGCCCATGCCGCGGAGAGTGCGGCGCGGCACTGCCGATGTCCGGGTGGGCGGGGACCCCTCACCCGTCGGCGGACTCGTCTCCCCCGTACAGGTCAACATCGAGGGGGATGCCCCGTCTCCCCAGCGCCAACATCGTCTCCGGCTCAAGCGTCACGCCTTCGTTTCCGCGCTCCATAAACCATCCGCAGAACAGGTCGACGGTGTACCGAGCGCCCAGGTCGCGCCACACCGCCTCGTCGGAGGTCAGGCGCCCGCGGATCGTCGCGACCTGGGCATCGACGTCGGCCGGCGTCGTCTCTTCGGCGTCCAGACTCCACAGACCGAAGCGCCGCGTTCTCGTCACACCGTGGGAGATCCACGCCTCGCCCTTGGCCCAGCTTCGTGAGGGCTCACATCCCAAAGCCGTCGTGATCGCGTCCGGAACAAGTTCTTCGCCCGCAACCCGGAGCGCGGCCAACGCGCGAGCGAGTTCCGCCATGACAGCGAGAGTAGCCAGCCTTAAGGTCACGCTGCACGCGACTCACAACCATGCCGCGACCGCGAGGGTCATGCCGATGTGAGGTTCTGCTCCGGCCTCCTCGCCGCTCCTTCCTGAGAGGATTGTTTCATGAAGGTTCCGCCGCAAGAAGCGGGCGCCTGAGGATGTGCAGTGGGAGCACATCCAGGCCGAGGTTCGAAGGGCACGTCAATCACGGTTCGAGCAGACAGTGACGCAGCGAGATCTCGTCGATTCTGTGTCGCAGATCCTCTTGCGGGCCGATCCTGTCGGGATCAACTTCGAGACGAACACAGATGAGTACGACGCGGAAGCGGAAACCATCGTGATCGGCCTACCGAACACGCACGGCCCCGAGGACGTGAACGCGCTGACGCACGAGACTTCGTTCAGTGGTTCGACGCACAGACTGCCGGCCCCATCGAGCGGTACGCCGCGGTGTCCTCAGAGATTTGGAACCTGTGACGACGCCATCATGGTCAGCATGGACTGAGCGGTCAGTAGGCACTCACTTGCCGCTCTTCGCTCGCGGGTCCACGGCTATACGCGCGAGAGGACGATCGTCGAGAAGTCCGGAAGCTCAACGGCCGCGCGCTCGTGGCTTCGATCGATCATGCTCAGCCGGGTGATCGATTGGTCAACGCGATGGATGCAGTACAGGTCGTTCGTTCCGTCGTCGCCGAATGCGATCCAGTCGTCGAGGTAGCCGTCGATGGGTCTCAGCCAACTCTCGGCTCCACCCATAGACCCCGCAGGTAATGGCAAACGCCGGACCTTAGCGTGTCATGTTCCAGGGTGATCCTCGCCCCGGCCTGGTGCTCATCGTCAACCATGATCGTTCCGTCTTCACCACCTGGTTGCGAGAGCGTTTCGCCGTCTTGGAATGGGTGCCAGTCGGTCTCGGGCATGTGGTCAGCATCTCGGACACGTGGCAGCACTGACCAGAGAGGCAGCCCGTCATGCCGATGACAGGCGGGTCAGTGAGGTGTCGGGGGCATCGGCCAAACGCGCCGTTCGCGGCGCTCGCCTGGCAGGCTTACGGCATGACCTTCGAACTCGCAAAGGTCCCGGGTGGCGACGTAGCCAGATGGGGTGAAGAGTGCCGCGCGAAGGCGCTGGCTGGAGTCGAGGCCAGAGACTGGCGCCCTGTCTACGACTGGACCAAGAGTTGGATCGGCTGGGGCGGCGGGGCGTGGATACCAGACACGTGGCTCCTGTACGCCGTCTCCTCCCTGCTTCGAGGACAACCTCGGAATGCGGTGCACTCGCTCGACCTGGGCATCGGCACGTGGCTGGCGGGGCCAGGTGATCGTGCTGGCCTGACGTGGTGCCGAGGCATGGTTGTCATGAACGCTCTGCAGGACCCGAAGTCGGCCCTGCTCGACCTGGAACCCGTCGCAGAGTCACTGCCCCCGTGGCTAGCTCACCAAAACGCCGAACTCCTCGGCCGGTGCCGCGAAGCGGCCTCGCGAAGTCGCAAGCGCCAGCCGGCAGTCAAGCCGCACCCACACTTCACCGGTGCCGACAGTGTGCGACACGTAGTGGCTCCCGCTGCCACCGATCGCCGTGACGGCGATCCTCCTGCGGTGTGGGCAAACGTCGCCTACTTCAGCGCGTAACATCCGCACATGCCGCCGAGCGTGAATCAGGACCATGCCGATGAGGAGCGGGCGTGCTCACCCATACTTCCTCTATGGAGCCCCTGCCGCTCAGCGAACTCTTGAAAGCGCGCCCGAGGTTCAGCGTGCACATGCCCAAGCGGTTGATCGCTTCAGCCCTATGGGACTACGGCGAGGATGCGCTTGCCCAACGCGCACTTGGAATGTCTGAAGAGGAGCGACTCCAGATCGACAGGATTTGTGCCTGGTACGAGATGCCCGACTATCCGCTACCGATGACCGGGCAGCGCATTACCCACAACCACGTCGCAGCGTTCGCCGCCATCACCTATTTCGAAGGTGCGGTCAGACCCCTGGCTCGCAGTCGGCGCCGGCCAGCAAAGGACCGGCCGGCGGACTTCGACGACTAGCGGCCGGTTCGCTTGCCACCTCAGGACGCACGCGACGACGCACTCTCATGCCGCGATCCGCGCGGTGATGCCGATGAGCGGACGTAAGGCGGCGCAGCCTGCAACACTGCTCCGGTGGCTGACGACTGGTTCCGCTCTCCCGACTGGTCACCCGGTGCTCAGGCGGACTTCGAGGCGCGTCTTCGGCGCGCCCACGCCGGTAACCGGACTCAGTACACACGCATCAAAGGCATAGCTCTCCGGGAGTCGGGCCAGATGGATGCCGCTCGGAGCGTTTGGTCGCGCATCCTCGAAAGCGACCTCGGCCACGAGTTCGAGAAAGCGTCCACCATCGAGCACCTGGCGGACTCCTACGTCGAGCAAGACCCGACGACCGCTGAGCAGTACTACCGAAGACTATTGGCGGAACATCCCACGCTGAACGGAACGACCGCGACCGCGGAGATTTCCCTTGCTGAACTACTCATCGACAAGGGTGACCCAGCCAGCATGGAGGAGGCACTCGCGCTCTTGAACTCGTTCCTAGAACGCGGCACGTCCCAGTTCCCCAGTGCTCTTCCGCTGGCATCTGGCACTCATCCGCATCGCCCAGGCAACCGCCGAGCAGGAGACAGTTCGACGTGCAGCGAGGACCGCATTGGACATGGCCGGGCGCGGCCCGGTGTTTCCTCGTCACAAGACGGTCGGCGTCGTCCATGCTGACGACCACACCCTGAAGCGCCTACGCAAACTCGCGAAGTAGGCTATAAGGAGCAGCGATGCCAGAGAAGCGACAGACGTTACGACCGGGAGTTCCGTGAGATGCCTCTGGTGAGTCACACGCACCGCGAGGCGAACGAGTCGGCAATGTGTTGTTCCACGTCGGCCCAGGCCGGCGTGTGGTGACCGTAGCCGGGCACAGGTTGTCGCTGGACTCCGAAGAAGTATTGGTGGTCCACGGTGCCCCTGATCGCTGCATGCACGTCGGGGTGATCGTCGATGAAGTGGGTCAATCCCAGTTCAACGCAATGCATTCGCTTGTCCGCTCTCGCCCTGCAGAACCGAACATGTTCGCGTTTCAGTCCAGTGCGGCGGTAGAAGTCGTGCGCCTCTAGCCAGTGCTCGGTGCGGGCTTGGACCCGCGGACCGCATTTTGAGATCAGCCAGACCTGCCCGCCGAATTGTTTGATGAGCCGGGCAATCGCGGCCGCCGCGCCGGCCATCTCAGGCGTCGCCAGCATGGTCGCCTCGTCGCCGGTGAAGAACGCCGTGTCCCCACCGTCCGGATGCGCGGATCCGTCGATGATCACTCGTCCGATGTCGATACCCAAGCGTGGTTCGCGGCGCTGTTCCATGCTCGACAGCATCCACCAGCCGAGCCTTGACTTGAACTATTTTTCTGCGGACTAGCTATAGTCCTTTCCTATGATTGACCGGGACATGCTGGAAGCGGACGCGCTTCGCTCGTTTGCGGTCTTCGCCGAACACCGCAACTTCACTGCCGCGGCCACGGCTCTGCACATCAGCCAGCCCTCTTTGCACGTGAAGATCAAGAAGCTCGCCGCCGCGTTAGGTGTCGACCTGTACGAACGCACCGGCCGGGCATTGACGCTCACCGCCGCCGGCGAACGGCTGGCAGCGTTCGCACTGGACTCGCATCGACGGCTGGACGACTTCCTCGGCGACCTGCACGGCACAAGCCGACCACTGGGCATCGCCGCCGGACGCGGCGCGCTGCGCTGGGTGATCGCCGAAGCCATTCGCCGCATCAGTACAACCGACCGCAGCATCAGCGTCCTCACCTCCGACCGAGAGTCGGCGATCTCGGCACTGTCAGCGGGTCACGTCGACCTCGCGGTGATCGCCCACGACCCCCCACCTCCACAGTTCGACTCACGCCAGATCGCCAGCTACCCACAGGTGCTGGTCATCGATGTCGACCACCCGTTGTCCAACCGAGACGACGTCAGCCTGCTCGACCTCGACGGCCTCGAGCTGGTCCTGCCTGCCAGTGGGCGACCCCACCGCCGAACCCTCGAGCGGGCACTTGCCGACGTAGGAGCGTCCTGGCGTGTCACCGCCGAAGTCGACGGTTGGGACCTGCTCGTCCACTGCGCAGCCCTGGGCATCGGCGCCACAATTGTCAACGGATGCGTGGCCGTGCCAGACGGTCTAGCCGCCATACCGGTGACAGACCTCCCGAAGATCAGGTATTGGGCCACCTGGCGCAGCCAACGACGAACCCACGTCAACGACCTCATCACCCACCTGGCATCACCATGACCGAGGATCGCGTCGCAGCGAGCAAGTTCCTCGCCTACGTCCTGCGACACAACCCCGCCGCCATCGACATCAGCCTCGACCCATCCGGCTGGATCTCCATCGACACCCTGCTCGCCGCCCTCGAGCACCACGGCCGCCCCATCGACCGCAAGCTCTTCGACCAACTGGTGGCCGGCACCGACAAGAAACGGTTCGAAGTCCTCGGCACACGGGTCCGCGCCGCACAGGGCCACTCCATCAACATCGATCTCCAACTCGACGCCACCGAACCACCAGCCGTGCTCTACCACGGCACTGTCGACCGCTTCCTCCCCAGCATCCTCACGAACGGTCTCCGACCACAACAGCGAACCCACGTCCACCTCTCCCCCGACCCCGCTACGGCCCACACCGTTGCAGCCCGCCGCGGCAAACCTGTCATCCTCACCATCGACGCCGCGGGCATGTACCACGGCGGCATCCCCTTCTACCAAGCCGCAAACGGCACCTGGCTCACCAACCACGTTCCACCCAACCGGATCCACCTCCACAAACCGACAGCCGATGAGGAGCCACGTCGCTGAATCCGCCGACCCCGACCCGGGCAGTGGACTCGTTCGGAGCCGAGGGCCAGTCAGCCCGCGCCGTCACAAGCACTGCCTCCGCCGCGCGGTCCTCAGGAGCGCTCTTGCGACGCCTGGTAGCCCTGCGGGCCCGGCGTGAGGTGTCGATGACAGCGAGGCCCACTCAAGCGGCACGTCCTGCCTGGTCTCAGACGTGGTCTCATTCGTCTACATTCGTGACCGTTCGGCGTGGTCCACGGGGGCGCTGCCGTGCGTGGATGGATGCCTCCGGACGTACGCGGACGCGGGTGCTTGGTCCTGAAAAGCGGAAGGTCGACGGTTCGACCCCGCCCCTGCCCACCACGTTTTCGCAGGTCAGCGGCCTGCACGGTCCTCAGACCGTCCAAGCCGGGCGCGAAACAACAGAGACCACGGCGCCCGAAAATTGAGACCACCTGGCGCATCGTGCCTGGTCAGCGGCCTGTCAACGTCTGATTTGGCAGCGGAAGGTCGACGCAGGAGTTGCAGCCATTTGCGTCCACACAGTCCGTGTCGGAGCGGCCCTTTCGTGAGCGGGCGTGATGCGCGATGGCCGGAAGGGTTCCCGGGCGAGCCTGCGTGCTCGGCGTGCGCCGCGGAGTCGCCCCGGATCATCGTCGGTGGTGATGAACGCGATCCGGTCGTTCCCGTTCAGGTGGGGGTGCCGCTGCAGTAGGAGAGGCGGTCACCTCCCCGGTGTGGACGTCGCCGATGAACAGCTCGTTCGTCTGTCTTGGTTGGGTGGCGACGGCGAACGGGAGCCCGGCCGGGATCGTAGGTACAACCTTCAGAGTTTCGCTAACGATGATGTCGACTCGGCATTCACCGGCAACCAGGACTCGGTTCGACCATGGTTGACGGTGATCGCCCGTGCTGCGGTCGAGAGCGGGATCCGCGCGGTGACCTCGCGAGTCGGGCGGTCGAGCACGGTGACGCTTGGTGTCACTTCGCCGCCGCCGAGTCCGGCCACGTAGATACCGAA
This sequence comes from Actinopolymorpha sp. B9G3, assembly GCF_040120725.1. Taxonomy (NCBI): domain Bacteria; kingdom Bacillati; phylum Actinomycetota; class Actinomycetes; order Propionibacteriales; family Actinopolymorphaceae; genus Actinopolymorpha; species Actinopolymorpha sp. B9G3. The sequence continues at coordinate 20,983 of NZ_JBEEAB010000029.1, forward strand.
ACGCCGTGGCCGACCGTGCGCTCATCGGCGTGTAACAACGTGGGCGCCGCTGCTGGCTCCCCTCCGGGATCGCGACTGCCAACGACCGAGGTGGCGCCTCCCACTATGGACGGCGCCCCCTCACCATCTTGGTGCTACGGCACTAGGCCCAGGATCAGGGCGATGGTGCCGACGGTCGCCATGAGGAGAGCGGCACCGGGGTGCATGCCGATCGACACCCGAATGTCCTGCTTCCGCCAGACCAGCCAGACCGCTGGGAACATGAAGATCACCTTCGACAGCACCGTCCACGGCGCCCAGAAGTGGTACACCGAGAACAGGACCGTGTTGAGCACGGGCGCCCCCCAGCCCAGGTGGGAGATGCGGGGAAGCAGGAATCCGCGGAAGTAGAGCTCCTCGATGAGCGGAAGGGTGAATCCGGTCAACGGAAGGCACACCAACATCGTGATCAACAGCACCGAATGCGAGTACCCGTCGAGGTAGGTGGTAGCGCTGCCGCCCGCGCCTTCGAAGGGGATCCAGGTGAAGAACGTGTCGAAGACGAGGTTGTCCAGTGGGGTGAGAGCGAGCGCTACCAGCGTCATCCACACGATGAGGCCGGCGATGATGGCGGTGATCTTCCCCCGCGGGATCGGCTTGTCCAGGTACTCCACCACCCCGCGCAGCGAGAACCGGCCGTTGCGCCTGCTGCCCAGCCACAACAGGCCGAACTGAACCGGCACGAGCACCACGATCAAGGCGATCGCCCAGGCTAGGAAGCTCGGATAGCCGATCGCCTTGACGAGCGGTTCGGCGAAAAGCATGTAGACGGCGACGATCAGGGCGCCGGGCACAAGGTGCAGTGCGATCGACAGCGGAACGGAGTGACGGTCAGCGACCAGCAACTCGACCAACCGGCCCGGTTGGGCAACTCTCGTTGTGTCCGTGGGGGTCTGCGTGTTCTCCATGCCAAAACGATTGCCCAGCCTCCTGTCACGGCCCTGTCATGCCACTGACGCGGTGGTCCCCACCTGGCCGCCACCCCCGGTCAGAGTGGTCTCAGACGTGGTCTCATTCATCTACGTGCGACGTCGTCCGGCGGTGTCCGTGGATGGCACTGGCGAGCGTGAACGGACGGCTGCGGACAGCGCCGGACATACATCCTTGGTCCTGAAAAGCGGAAGGTCGACGGTTCGATCCCGTCCCTGCCCACCACCTCTGACCAGCGCAAACGCAAATCGGCGGACGCTGTAGGCCCGATTGACGCCAGCCTTGACGCCAACGCCGCTCGGATTGACCACTAGCGAAGACGCTCATCGAGCCTCCGCAACGCTGCCCGCTTCTCGTCGAGTGAGGCGTGAGCGTAGATCGTCATCGTGACATCGATGTCGGAGTGACCCACGATGTCTCGCACGATGTGCGGGGCCGTTCCAAGGGCGGCCCCAACGGGCCGCCGCGCCCGCCTCATCGGGCCGGCCTTCCCTCCGCGCCTTGACGGCGCCCGGTCGGCCGGCCCGGCTTGGCGCGAAGAAAGGGCCCCCAGAAGACTGACGACCCTCACAGCGTCGGCACCGTTTCGCCCACAACCCGGCGGTGGCCGGGGCAGGCCGGAGGCTTTAGCCACCTCGTTGGTCCGGGTCCCAAAGGCCGGGGCCCACGGTGGGCGGTAACGGTCGGCCAGCAGAGCTGCCCACCACGCCGGGCCAGGCTACGGGCCCCCGACCTCCCGCACCAAGCCAGGGCACCGGCCAAAGCCTCCGACCCTCTGAGCTTCACCCGAACCCTCCACGATCCAGATGTCGTCGCCAGACGTCCACAAGGGCCCCTACGAAGCGATCGTCGTCGTATGCGTTGCTGACAATCATCCGAACCACCTGAGGGAAGCTGTGGTGTCCAGGTCGACTGAGACCTCGAATGAGGTCGGTGGCGAGGTCGTAGTAACCGTCCTCTGGCGCCCCAAACACGCCGCCCGTCCCCTCAGGATCACGCTCGCAGAGGATTGATCGAAGATCATCGTGCACGCGACTCCATCTCTTGAGCCGCTCCTTGTCGCAAGCATCCATGCCCACCCCTGAGTCCACGAGCCACCGATCGTGCCGTGCACCTGCAAGTACAGCAGTGAACATGTACCTACGGGCCAGCGAGCTCCCGGACCAAGCCACGCCACCGGGCAAACGCTCCGACCCTCTGAGTGCCAGTGCCGCCCCTAGCCCAATGGAGCAGAAGGCTGGCATGATCCGGCCGTGACTATGCCTCCCAGGCGAACGCCGACCCGGAGATGGATCCTGCTGGCGCTCGTGCTCTCGTCTGCCGCCTGTGGAGCCCGAAAGAGCGTCATCAGTGACAAGGACAACGCGGTGACCGAACATGCCGTCACCGTGCACCTGCCGCCACCCGCCGAAGGCGATGAGCTGGCCCTCGACCAGATCGAAGATCCACTGATCGAGGCGATCGATGCTGCCGAGGTGGGAGAGTTCGACGGCAACGAGGTCGGTCCGGACGAGACCGTCGTCTACATGTACGGGCCGGATGCAGACAAGCTCGCTGCTGCCATCCACCCAGTCCTGAAGTCGCTTCCTCTTCCACCCGGCAGCTACCTGATCAAACGCTACGGTGACGTCGGTGCGCGTGAAGAACGGGTCAACGTCGCTCAGTAGCCGCACAGCAGACAAGTACAGCAACACGGCCGACCAGACCTACCCGAACCTGCAGCCAGCCGAACCTGCCATGCTCCTTCCAGAAGCGCGGCCTGGAGGTAGGTAGGACATGTCGGAGTCCGCCGAGGTTGGACGAGCCATTGAGGAGCTCGCGGCAAGGGTCGATGACTGCCAGGGGTTCGCCGGCGAGTTCAGCCTGGAGTACACCGGAGGTGTCGCTCCTCCCGCCGATGCGTGGCTCTGCTCAGTCGAGGTCGAGGTCCCAGGAGGCACCTTCGAGGTGAGGGGCGCCACTGCGGCCGACACTCTTCGCGAAGCAATCCAGAGAATGAACACCCTCGATCCGCCGTAGGACATGCCGAAGCTCGGAGAGCGCAGAGCGCGCCGACTCTGACTCCAGCCGTGACGCCAACCGACCCACGCGAGGACAACCAGGATCCGCCAGACCATGGTCACCACAGCCGCGAGCACAGCCCCGACGCCGCCTGCCGGGACCTGAAAAGCGGAAGGTCGACGGTTCGACCCCGTCCCTGCCCACCGCATTTCTGCTGGTCAGCGGCATGCAGACCGTCCCACAGACGCCGCTCGGGGCCGAGTCAATTGAGACCACCACGGCGGGAACTGAGACCATACGTGGCATCGTGCCTGGTCAGCAGGCTGCAAGCGTTTGATTTGGAAGCAGAAGATCGCCGCAGGGTTACGGCGATAGCGTCCAATGCGTCCACGGCCATCGCGGAGATGCCGGGGTATTCTGCTCCGCGGCGGTCCCGCGACGAGTTCGGTGCCCGCAACGGGCGACTGCGGGTCTGGGTTCAGTGACGGCGTCGGTTCGTCTCGAACACTGACCCGATGGCGCGGACACTCCTCTGAGCGCCCGTCGGAAAGCGTACGTGCCGAACTGGTCCGCTTCCTGGAGTCAGATCGCACTCGGTTGCCATGTGATCGCCAACAGTGCCATCGTCAACCCGGCAGCAGGTTAGCCGCGGTTAGAAGAGGTCGTCGAGGATGCCGCCGTCGTCGTCGGTGGGTGTGGGGGTGGGTTCGGGCTCGAGTTCGGGTTGGCTGGCGACGACGATGGTTATGGTCGAACCGCGTTCGCGCCTTGTGCCCGCTGTTGGGGTCTGGTTGATGACTGTGCTGGTGGGGGCGTCGGCTGTTGGTTCGTGGGTGGTGCGTACGTCGAAGCCGGCGTCGGCGAGTCTGGCTTCGGCGACCTCCTGGCTTTCCCGCATCACGTCGGGCACTTCGACGAGTCCAGTGGAGTAGAAGAGTGTGATGGTCGTGCCGGCGGTGGCTTGCGTGCCTGCGGCTGGGTCGCTGCGGGTCACGGTGCCATTGAGTTCGGTGGACTCATCGTCCTCGTGTTGTTTGACTTTGAAGCCTTTGGCCACCAGCTGAGCTTTTGCTTCGGCGAGTTGCTTACCTGTCACGTCGGTGATTGTCACGCGGGGTTTGCCGTCGGAGACGGTGATGCCGACGGTGCCGCCGGCCTTGATCGGCATGCCGGGATCGGGGTCTTGGGCGATGATCCTGCCTTTGGGCACCGAGTCACTCGGTTTCGTGGTGACTTGGGCGAGGTCGAGGTTGTTCCTACCAAGAATCGCTCGCGCTTCACGTTCAGTCTTGTCCATCAACGTGGGCACCAACGCGGTCCGCGGCTCTTGCTGACCGAGTGCCCGGAGACCGATGAATGCCGCAACACCCAGCAGAAGCAGCAACGCCAGCGCGAGCAGAGCGTAGCCCGCGCCGCGGCCACGCCTGTCCGGCCGGTCACCCACCAGTGTCATGGAATCGTCGCCAGCCATGAACGGGGCAGTCGCGTCGATTGGCATCACTGGTGCAGCCACCTGCTGGCCGGACAGTCCGCGTTCGATGTCCAGACGCATCTGCGCGGCCGATTGGTACCGGTCACCCGGGTCCTTCTGCAATGCCGTGAGGGTGATCGCGTCGACGACCGCAGGTAGGTGCGGGGCGAGTGTCGATGGCGGTCGTGCGTCTTGCTGGACGTGCTGGTAAGCCACCGACACCGGTGAATCGCCGACGAACGGTGGCTGTCCGGTCAGTAGCTCGTAAAGCAGGCAGCCGGTGGAGTAGATATCACTGCGCGCATCCACAGACTGACCGTGCACTTGCTCCGGGGAGAGGTACTGCGCGGTGCCCATCACCGCGCCGGTCTGAGTCATGGCGGCAGTTTGGGTGGCGGTGCTGACGGCGCGGGCGATGCCGAAGTCCATCACCTTCACGTCGCCATCGGCTGTCAGCATGACGTTGGCCGGTTTGATGTCACGGTGCACGATTCCGGCGCGGTGGCTGTACTCCAACGCGTCACAGATGTCCGCGGTGATTTCCAGCGCCCGCTCAGGCAGAACCCGGCGGCCCTCCCGGACGACTTCGCGCAGCGTCCGGCCCTCGACATACTCCATCACGATGTACGGCACCGACACGCCTTCGAGGACCTCTTCAGCGGTGTCGTAGACGGCAACGATCGACGGGTGATTCAGTCCGGCTGCCGACTGCGCCTCTCGACGAAACCGCGCCTGGAACGTTGGATCCGTGGCATGGTCGGCACGCAGCGTCTTCACCGCGACCGTGCGCCCAAGCCGGCGGTCGACACCGATGCGGACCTCGGCCATCCCCCCACGACCGATCACCTCACCCACCTCATAACGGCCGTGAACCAGGTGCTGTGCAACGCCGGGCTCGGTCACTGCAGTGGGATACCCCTCTGCCTGATGCCTCCCGACCATGCTCACCGTCCGATCATCTGCCGTCCGCAACGCGCCACGCCAGGGTGCTCGACCCCTGCCTGTCACCGCATGTCCAGGCACAGCCGCTGCCGGTCCCTGCCGCGGCATCGGCCTGGCTACGCGGCCTATGCTCCGCCGCTGCGTCCGCGCTCACACCACCCCAGGTGGCCTGCAGCCGGAGCAGCGGCTCGGGAAATCCAGGTGGTGGAGTGTCAGTGGCGGTCGTACAGAGGCCGTCCATCTCGACGGTAGTAGTTCCGGCGGTCGTCTCCACCAGAGGTTCGGCGGCGCTGCATGCTCATCAGCACCGTGCCGGCGACCGCGATGACGCCCCCGCCCATGAAGATCGCCCCAAGTGCGTCGTCGTCGATGTAAGGCACATCGAAGGCCACCGCCCAGGTGATGATCGCACCGGCCACGATCAGCACAATGCCGGTACCGACACCGGCCTCTGGCCGGTCCGCCTGCATGATCACCGAACCAACCAAGGCGACGATGCCTGCAAACAGCAGAATCAGCCCCAAGGAGTCATCGGCGATGTAGGGCAGGTCGAAATCAACTGCCCAGGTCAGGACGGCCCCTAAAGCGAGCAGGAGAACGCCTGATCCAAATCCCATGGAGACTTCCTTCCTCAGATTTCGGCTACAGGACGCCCGGGTCCACATCGGTTGATCATGTTTCCGGGCCTGTCTACCGCGCCGTTCACAGCCCCCATAGGCGCCGTGGTCGAAACCATCAACCACGCAGTGCAAACGCTCCCACCCTTGCTTCGAAGCCGCAGCCCACCGTATGACAGGAAAGCCATTCGCGGGAGACCCGGTACTTCGACTCTTTGGATCTCCAACGAGGCTGCAGTTGCCGGGTTACGCGATCTTCCCAGTTCCACTCCCCGGACAGATATGTCCGCAGGCGGCCACCGCTCGGCGGCGCAGGGCCGTGAACCTCCCGAGACGTGGCTTGCCGCTGATGCCGCTGCGCTGGGACATCGAATCCTGTCGCTGCAGGTCAGCACCGGGTACGACCGTTCGTCTGCTCGCGCGGACAGGCCGGCAACACCGCAAGGTCGGCTCACGGGTTGCGACGGGAACGCATTCTTCGAAAGAGAAAATTGCCGGCCTAGGACTCGTCGGATCCAGGCTTGTCGAGGACATGCGCCCACGGCGTCGGCCGGTGCACCCCCGTGGGCTTGGGTGGACCGATCCAGCGTGGCACATCTGTTTTGTGGGTTTGTTACTCGGTGGTTGCCCGTAACCTCACCGCCGGGGGATTCGTTCCTTCGACCGCACGCGGAAATCTCCGGGGTCGTACAGGAGTGCCGTTCGGGGCTGGCGATTTCCACCAGAGGAGGGACGTGACAAACCAATGGTGATGCGTGGACCGGGGTTGCCCCCGGACAAGCACATCCAGGCCAGAGTGTGGGCCCGACGCGCCGCCGCCATCAGCGTCGGTGCCGCCGTGGTGTCGGCACTGACTGTGGCCCCCGCCGCAGCCAGTGACGAGGTAAGCGCTGAAGGTGAGACGGTCAGCCAGGCGACCGCCAGTGCGTTCAACCTGAGTATGGCCGGACAGGTTGCGGGCAGTGGCGGTTTCGTCGCAGTCAACGACGGTGTACTCGAGACCGTGAAAGGTGTCCGCACTCCCGATCTGCCGGTCATCGACGACCAGCAGGCTGTGGTCGTAGGTGCTCTCGGTCAAGACGCCGCTGCCACCGCCAGTGGCTACGCCGCGGCCTGCGCCGGCGTTGTCGGCAGTGCCGGGGTCATCAAGGTCGGCAGCGACAACACCTGCCTGATCTCCGGCGAGGGCAGCATGCAGGTCTCGCTCGGCACGCTCGACCAGCTCGGCCTCGCCGCCCTGCTGGGTGGCCAGCTCCCCGGGCTCCCGGCACTGCCGGACCTCCCGGCCACCGGTGATCTGCCCCTGCCGACCAGCCTTCCCGAGACCGGCAACCCGCCGGTTCCCGGCAACCTGCCGGCGCCGGGCGACCTGCCCGTCCCGGCTGTTCCTGACCTGGCGCTGACTGACCTTGGACTGGCTGACCTCGGTTTGGAAGGCCTGACAGGTGAGCTTGCCCTGCCTGCCGGTGGACTGCCTGACATCGAACTGATGCTGGTCGGTGAAGCGATCACCTCCCGGTGCCTGTCCACCCCGACCGACACCTTCGGCGAGGCGACGCCGATCGATGCCCAGGTCGTCGCCGTTGTGGCTGGACAGCAGGTCCCGGTCGCCGACCTGACCGCCGACGGCCTGGACCTGACCCTGGCCGACATCCTCAGTAAGGTTCAAAGCCAGCTACCGGCCCAAGCAGGCACCGTGGTCGACCAGATCCTGGCCGCGGTTCCGGCCGACCAACTCAACGCCGTACAACTGGCCACCATCCAGGTCGGGGCCCAGACCGCCGACGCCACCGCAATCGCCGTCACCGCGCTCGGTGTCGAGACCGCCCTCCCAGGCCTGATCGACATCGAACTCGGCAAGGTCACCTGCACCTCCAACGCCTCCGCATCCGCCGATGCAGACGCAGACGTCCAAGCCGGAACGTCCGCAGGAGGCCTCGACGCTGGTGCCGGAGCATCGGCTGACGAATCCGGTGTCGCCGCCGGAGGTGGAGCCGCAGCCGAAGCCGGTCCCGCCCAAGCCGAGGGTGCCGTTTCAGCAAACCTCGCCACCGCATCCGACAACAACCCGGCCGCCAAACTGGGCTGGGGAGCAGTCATCGCCCTGCTGCTGGCCGGAGTCGGCCTCGCCGGCCTCAAACTCCGCAGCGTGATCCGCCACTAAACAAGAAGCCGGCAATAGCCGGCAATTACCACCAGAACACCCAGATGAATCGCTCCGACCCCGTCGGCACGCCTCAGGGCAACCGACGGGGTCGGAGCGGTTTTCGAACTCGCGGCTGACCAAAGCCGAGCTCAGGCGCTCCGAACACACGCGTCGAACACGGGCGGCGTCATTTGCCCTTCCACGTGGATAGGTAGGTCCTGGCCCTTCACGTTTGCTCGAGCCGCCGACAGGCTCCGCCAGGGTGCAGCGAGTACGAGTGGGGATCCGCGTCGATTACGCCGAGCGACGCGGCCGGCCACCTTCTCCGCCCGGCATCCGTCCGGTGCCGCGCCCTAAGAACTCACCGAAGGTCGCCTCCGACTCGGCGACCCCGCGAGCAAAAGCCTCCAGCGCCGCCTCAGAACCGTCCCAGGTGTCGTGACCCTCGAACTCGGTGGGACGCGCGAACGGCGGCATCGTTCGTCTTGACATCGGGCTGCCAGAGGCGCCCTCGTCGCACCGCGCCAAACGTGGCGTCCTGTGCACGCTCACGATCCACGTCACGAGGAGCCCCGAGAGTACTGGCATACCGCCAGTTCCGATGGACCGCGCGTCGCAACGTGCGAGTGGTCTCAGACGTGGTCTCATTCGCCTACGTTCGGGACTGTCCGCATGTGTCCTTGCGTGGTGCTGCCGAGCGTGAGCGGACGCTCCTGAACGCTGGCGAACGACCGTTCATTGGGACTGAAAGCGGAAGGCCGACGGTTCGATCCCGTCCCTGCCCACCGCCTTTGACCTGCGCAAACGCACCTGATGAGGCTATCTGGGCTGGTTGGCTGGTCTCATTTGTGGGCCAGCGTCGCCGGCACAACTTCGGCGCCGCCGATGCCCGAGTAGCGGTGGTTATGACGCCTTCGGTGCGGTGTCGGTAGCGAGTTGCGCGGCACGTTGATGGGAGATGCCGAGAAGCTGGCCAATGTCGCGCAACGGGAGTCCGGCGTCGACGAGTTCCCGTACGGCGGCGCGCGACTCCTGGGCCGCGCGCGACTTGGCCAGGTCAGATTCCTTCCGCAGCTTCTCCGCGCGGGCAAGATGGAATTGAACCGACTTGGGTAGCCGGTGTGAGACCACCAACTCGAACGAGTCCGGCGCAACGTCGCGCATAACTGCGATCAGGTCACGGGCCATCTCCTCGACCTCGCGAAGATGACGGGCCTGGGTTGACCGGCCGATCTCGGGTACACGGATCAGCCAGAACCGGCCATCACGTTCGACCTTGGCATGGTAGGTATCCATTACCGCCACCATCCCCTCCCCAGGACAGGTTCGCACTCTTTGAAGATCTCCCGGGCCAGGCCTTCGCCGATCTCGTTGTGCCTCGGGATCGGTATCGTCAGTCCGGCGAGGTTGTAGACGGTGTGCTGAGCTCCCTCGCGGCCGATCTCCCACCGCTTGCCCTGTTCCTTGGCTTCGCGGCCGATCTTTCGGATCAGGTCTCGGCGCTTTCATGCAGGGTAGTCTAGGTTCCCCTAGACGGTCAAGGCAAGGGCTCCCTAGACGCGACCCTAAACGTTCACTGCCTCAGTGTCGAATCCTTCGTCTCCCCCTCGGAGACCTCCGATGCTTTCAAGGGGTCAAGCTGACGCCTGTTCCGTGGCCGGCGCGCTGCGCGACAAGCACCAATGAGGGAACCCCGGCCACACTCTCGGGGAGCCGCAGTTCAGCCACCGGATCGAGGCCCGCCGCAGCCAAGAGGGCCCATAGATCGTCGGGCTGCCAGAGGTGAGTAGTCCACGCAACCGGAACCGCGCCGTACGCCTCGGTTCGCTCGATATCGCCGTCACCCATGTGGGTACCGATGATGAGGTGCCCGCCCGGAACCAAGGCTCGGGCGAAGGACCTCAGTACCAGGGGAAGAATGTGCCGGGGCAGGTTGAACAGTGACCACCACCCGAGAATCCCTCCGAGCGACGAGTCGACCAGATTCAGGTCAGTTGCCGAGGCAACGTCAAACCGCTGGTTGGGGTGTAACCGCCGGGCGTGGTCGATCATCCGGGCCGACAGGTCAACCCCGGAGACATCGAGGCCGCGCTCCGCCAAGTAGGCGGTCACAGCTCCAGGACCGCATCCGACGTCTAGTACCGGGCCAAGACCGTGCACCGCGGCTGCGAAGCCATCGATCGCCGTCCGCAACCAGGGGTACGTCGTGATGTCACCGAGGTTCATCTCGACGTAGTTGTCTGCGACGCGGTCGTAGGAGGTCCGCACCACGTCAAGATCGGCAGGTTGCTCGATACGGGAAGCGTTCATAGTGCCGGATGTTAGTGACCACTGCAGAGCAACCGCCCTGCCCTCCACTAGGGTTACCCGCCTTCGTTCGGTCCCGTGGCCAGTCATAGCTGCACCCTCCTCATCTGGTGGCCGGGTATCCGGGCGCCGGCGGATACTGGCGGAACCGCTCGGCGTGCATGTCTTCGACGGGCTGGCGCCGCGGGCCGAGGCGAGATGTGGCGGCAGAATGCTCGGCATGTGCGGACGTTTTTCTGGTTGGCCCAAGGCAGCGTTCGACGTCCTGCTGCAGCTCGATGGTGACCCACCTGCGGACGTACGGGAGAAGTGTCGTCAACGGCGCGAGCAGTTGGTGCGGCAGCCGATGATCGCGCTGCTGCACGATGTCGCCGATGCCGACCCAGCCTACGAGGACTTCTTCGTCGAAGGTTTCCGCTCACCGGCGTACGGACGATGGCAGCACCAGTACGCGACGATCAGGATCAAACGAACTCTCGTACTCGGCCTCGCGTTCGACCTCGACGGGCTGCATGTGCGAGGCGCCTGGCGGCCCGCCGCTCCAACGGAGGTCGAGTGCTATCGGCAAGCGGTCGCTGAAGGAGTCAGCGGTGACGAACTCGTGGAGGTGATGCGAACGCTACGAGAGAAAGGATTCGAGCTCGCCGGCAACGCCCTGAAACGGATGCCCCGTGGGCATCCGTCCGACCATCCGCGCGCGGAGTGGTTGCGACATCGCTCGCTGGTTGCCACACGACCACTCGGATGTGAGGACTGGCTCCATACCCCTCACACCATCGAACGGGTACTCACAGCGTTCGAAGAGCTGGATCCGTTCACGGCCTGGTTCGCCGTGCATGCCGCCGCAGGCCTTCGGACCGACAATAGCCGCAATCTCATCGGCCCATCTGCCTGCCTTGCGTGGTGAACCGGTGTTGCTGTCCCGCGCCTGGACAGCCCGAGGGCGGCTGCACGATCCTTCGCTTCTGCTCGTACGGGCCAGCCCTCTACCCAAACCGGGCCAGGTGATCTTGTTCTTGCGCGACATCAGCCGCTGGAGGTGTCACAGCGGGCCGGGGTGTTTCGTCTCAGAGCCTTGCAGTGACAGGTCCCGGTGGTAAGGAGGTAGTGCGATGCGAGTATTCGTGGCAGGAGCTGCTGGTGCGATCGGAATGCGACTGGTACCGCAATTGGTCGCGCGTGGGCATCAGGTGACGGCGACAACTCGGAGTACCGACAAGGTAGACCGGCTGCGCGGGCTCGGCGCGGAACCCGTAGTGGTCGACGGCCTCGACGCTGCGGCGGTTGGTGAGGCTGTCGCGCTGGCCGAGCCGGACGCGATCGTGCACCAGATGACCGCTCTGGCCGGCAAGGCCAACTTGCGCAGGTTCGACACATGGTTCGCGCTCACCAACAAGTTGCGAACAACGGGCACCGAACATTTGCTCGCTGCGGCTGAGGCGGCCGGTGTCGGCCGTTTCGTCGCACAGAGTTACACCGGATGGTCGAACATTCGCTCGGGAGGTCCAGTGAAGACCGAGGACGACCCGTTCGATCCGCATCCGGCGAAGAACCAGAGGGAAACGATGGCGGGCCTTCAGTTCCTGGACCGGGTGGTTCCGGCGGCGCAGTCGCTGGAAGGAATTGTGCTGCGGTACGGCAACTTCTACGGTCCGGGAGCGTCGGAGTCGCAGGTCGAGCTGGTCCGCAGGCGGCAGTTCCCGATCATCGGTGACGGCGGCGGAGTCTGGTCGTGGACCCACCTCGACGATGCCGCGGCAGCGACGGTGGCCGCCGTAGAGCACGGTCGTCGCGGTGTCTACAACATCGTCGACGACGACCCGGCCCCGGTATCGGAGTGGCTGCCGTACCTCGCCGAGGCTATTGGTGCCAAACCACCGCTGAGAGTGCCGGTGTGGCTGGGCAGGCTGGCTGCGGGCCAGGTCGCCGTCCAGTGGATGACCCAGGGGCGGGGTTCATCGAACGAGAAGGCCAAGCGGGAGCTCGGCTGGCGGCCCGCCTGGTCGAGCTGGCGGGACGGCTTCCGCTTCGGGCTGACTGATTCCGATCGACGGTCTCCGAGCAGCAGCGCGCCGGAGGCGGCGACATGAGTAGAGCAGAACGCGACATCGGCGCCCGCTCGGCAGCGGGCGGGCGCCGGCGCCGAGGCGGCGTTCGGACCTCCGAGGGCTCCCCGCCAACTGCGGCAACTGAGACGTCGGAGGCGTTCCTGGAGCTGCGTCCGCTGATGTTCTCCATCGCGTATCGGATGCTTGCCAGTGTGAGCGAGGCCGAGGACATGGTTCAGGAGGTGTTCGTTCGCTACCAGCAGGCGCTTGGCGATGGGGTCCATGTCGTGTCGCCGAAGGCCTATCTGTCCGCGGCGATCACGCGTTTGTGCATCGACCATCTGCGGTCGGCTCCCAAGCGGCGCGAGGCTTATGTGGGCCAGTGGCTGCCCGAGCCCTTACTCACCGATGTCGAGGCGGCCGATCCGGCCGCGCATGCAGAGCAGGCTGATTCGTTGTCGATGGCGTTCCTGCTCGTGCTCGAACGGCTGAACCCGATCGAACGCGCGGTGTTCCTGCTCCATGACGTGTTCGACTACGGCTATGACGAGATCGCGGAGATTGTCGGCAAGAGCGAAACCAACTGTCGCCAGTTGGCTGCCCGGGCCCGTCGTCATGTCAAGGCGGAGAAGCCGCGCTTCGGGGCCTCGCGCGAGCAACGCGAGGACCTGGCGGCTCGTTTCTTCGCCGCGCTCAGCCAGGGTGATCTGGACGGCCTGGTCGGGATGCTCGCCGACGATGTCGTCGCCTACGGCGATGGCGGTGGGAAGGCCCCGCAGTGGAGCATGCCGATCGTGGGAGCCGAGCGTGTCGCGCGCGTGTTTGTCCAGATGAGCCGAGAGCTGCGTGAGCACGAGATCACCATCGAGCCGCAGCACGTGAACGGCCAGCCCGGCGCCGTGCTGTGGACCTCGGACGGCCAGCTCATCAACGTCTTCTCCCTCGACATCGTCGACGGCGTCGTCCAGACCGTCCGGTCGGTGATCAACCCTGACAAGCTGCACCACATCGGCCCGGTCGCCGACGTGTACGCCATGCGCAGACAGCGCCGCGCCGAGCGGACGCGCGATGCCTGAGCCGGTGCCTGCGGCTGACACGAACCACTCGGCGGCGCGAGACATTGGAGGGGAAGGCAGTTCCTACGGTGGACGTTGGAACACCGACCTCTCCTAACATGACGATCCGATCTTTCCAACGGAGGAACGCAACGCCTCACCAACTCGAGGGAAAACCGCACTGGTCTCTGGCGGGTCGCGGGGAATCGGCCGGGCGATCGCGCTCGGGTTGGCTGCGCGGGGTGCGAGTGTGGTGGTTGGTTATCTGAAGAATTCCACCCGTGCTGAGGACGTTGTCGGTGCCATTACCGGCACCGGCGGTAGGGCCGTCGCAATCCGCGCAGAGCTGTCCCGTCCCGGCGAGGTCGCCAGACTATTCGACGAGGCCGAGCTGGCGGTCGGCACGTTGGACATCATGGTCGCCAATGCCCGCGCCCGGCTACGTGCCCCGACCTCCCGGACCAAGCCAGGACGCCGGCCAAACCCTCCGACCCTCCGAGCTGTCGAAACGGCCTGCAGGCCGATCTGATAGGTGTCATGATCACGCGGTGACGGTGACCAGGATGCGCGTGCCGAGCCGGATTGGGTCCGCGCTCGTGGTCTTGACCGTGCTCGGCGGGCTGACATGGTTGTACGTCGTTGCTGGCGAACCGGATGGCGCGAGCAGGGAAGCTGCTGCTGAGCAGCTTGGGCAGCACGAGGGCGTCGAGCTGCCACTGCCTGTCCGCCTGCCCGCCGGTTACGAGCCTCCAGACTCGTACTCGACATCGGTAAGTCCAGACGGCACCGCCTACGCGCGCAGTACGCGGTTCCACCCAAGCGGAGAGGATGCGCCTGACGGTTCGCCAGTGGTTGTGTTCTGCGCTCAAGGCGTCGACGCAACCGACCGACCTTGCGACCCGCCCCCAGGGATGCAGCACATGCAGCGTGCAGTCGGGTCAAGCCACGTGGTGATGTGGGTCGAGTACCCAAGGGCAGCCAACCTCGACCGGTGGAAGTGGATTGACCTCAGCACCGATCTTCATGAGGTGACCTGGCTGCACTAAGCCAAGGCCCAACATCGACCCGCGTACAGCAGACAAGTACAACAACACAGCCGCGCCCAACCGGTGGGAGTAAGAGGCGGCAGGCGGGAGGGCCGCACGCGTGGCACGCGACCGGTGCCCTGTGCAGTCCCCACCGGACCCGGCCCGACGCCAGCCGTGACGCCAACCGACCCGCTCAACGGCACACATCAGCCAGCCGACCATGATCATCCCAAGCGCGAACCCACTCAGCGACTCGATCTGCGCGGACCTGAAAGCGAAGGTCGACGGTTCGATCCCGTCCCTGCCCACCGCCTCTGACCTGCGGAAACGCCGCCTGAGGTACTGCGGCCTGTGTGACGTGGTCTCAGTTTTCGTCTCAAATGTATCCGCTATTCCGAGACGGTTGGCACGGTACGTACGGTGGCGGACGCCCGCGGACGGAAACGAACACGTTCCCCGGCTGAAGTCCGTCAGCTGATCGCCCCGATCAACCCCGCGTACGTCCGCAACCTCCTGCGCGCAACCACGAAGCCAACCAGCCGCACCGAACCACTGGTGCATGGCCGCCGCCAGGCGCACGTCCTCCAGCGCGACGGTCGGACAATGGCACCGCTCACACCCGCTGCAGTTCTTTGGCCGTCAAGCGCGTGCCAAGGGACTGCCGCGGTTGCGGGCATCGAGGGCGACGGTAGCGAAGAGGCGCAGAGGCCGGAACACGGTGCACACATTTCGGAGCTGAGCTAGGGGGGCTGCTGCCGGCCGCTCGGCCTGGGTAGAGCCTCCGGATGATGCGTCTGCAGATAGCTGATCAACCGTTCACGAACGTCACAGCTCAGATCCCACGAGCTGGGAGCATCGGCGGCGGACGCGAGGATCCGGACGACCATCGTCCATGGAGTCGACTCAACTACCTGTACTACCCACTCACGGCGGTCCCAGAGCGGGGACGCCTGGATGATGCGTCGAGCCTCGGCACGCACCTCGGCGATCGGCGTCCGATAGTCCAGCTGAAGCTCTACCGTTCCGACCACCTTGGCCTCGTTGCGGGTCCAGTTCTGGAACGGCGTTGTGGTGAAGTACGCGGTCGGTAAGACCAGCCGACGCTCGTCCCAGAGTCGCACGACCACATACGTGAGCGTGAGCTCCTCGATCCGGCCCCATTCGTTCTCGACGACCACGACGTCGTCGTAGCGCAAGGCGTCGGTCATCGCGACTTGGAGCCCGGCGAAGACATTGCCGAGCGTGGCGTGCGCGGCGAATCCAGCGATCGCTCCGAGGACGCCTGCCGACGCGAGCAACGAGGCGCCCAGCGCGCGGAGTCCGGCAAATGTCATCAACATTGCGGAGAAAGCGATCACCACCACGAGCCCAGTCGTCAGGCGGCGAAGGATCGCGATCTGGGTCCGTCGGCGCCTGACCCGCCGGTTGTTGGTGACGTCCACTCGGAGCCACTGGAACGCCGCGTCCTCCACCACGAACAGCATCCGCAGGACGAGCCAAGCCGCGGCCGCGATCATCGCCAGGATCAGCGCATGCCGGAGCTGGGAGACGAGGGCTCGATCCCACCCTGTCAATGGAAGGACGACGAAGAGTCCGGTTGTCACCAAAACGGCGGTCCACGCGCGTCGGCAGGTGCGGTGCACCCGGAACAATGTCGTCGACCGGCGCCGCCGGGCTGTCCAACGCACCACGATGGCCGACAGCCAGCCGGCGAGCAGCGTGCCGGCACACGTCACCACAACAACGAGGAACCCCTGCCAGACGTCTCGCCACATGCGTTCGCCCTCTCCGCAAGGCACATACCCACGATGGCGAGGCACCGACCTCCCCTCCCTCGAAGCCCCGGCTGTCTAATTGCCCAGACTGTCAGGCCTCGCCGAGCTGCGTGCGAAGTGCCTGACGCCGGTCTTCGAGTTTGGCGATCAGCGCTTCCTGCTCCTCGGCCGCGGTGAGTTCCGTCGCAACGTCCACCTCGTCCCGCGGTGCATCCGCGCGCTCGGCGATTTGTCGGCGGAGCTCCTGCGCCATGCGCCGAAGCTCCGCCTGTTGCTCCTCGACACGCCGCAGCTCATCGCGAACCGCGGTCTCCGACCGTTCGCTGGTCATGCGCCTGTCCTTTCTGCAGGGTGCTGCTGGTGCGGTGCTGCATGTCGATCTCGCCGCCACGCTCGTGGACATTCCTCGTCGGCATGCGTTCTTGCGGGAAGGGATCGACATACGCCGGGGCCTACGGAAGGACCGATGCGAGGTCGCGTGACACACCTGACTTGATGTCGTTCCATTCGCCTTCGGTGATGTGGTCGCGCATTGCCGCAAGGACGGTCTGCACAAGCGACTCGGCGCCGCCCTCGACCCGGAACCGGAACTCCCGTTGGACCCTTTCCAGGAACTCGTCGCGGTGCATCTTCATCGGTACCCGGCTGGGATCCCAGCCTTCGTAATAGATGCCGCGGACCAGCATCGGCAGCTGGGCGCCGAGTTGCGCAGCCTCCTCGACCGTGAGGCGGTCGCGCAGGGCATGCAGTACGGCGCGCAGGGCGGCGTAGGACATGTTCCGCCGCTCCTTGGGCCAGCCGTACGCCTGCTCGATCTCCTTCAGAATGCGATTCGTCTTGTCCGTCGTCGTGTTGAACGACGAGAAGCCTGTTTCGGCCATGGTGGCGTCCTTCCTGTCGATCAGTTGCGGCCCGAGTGAGACGGGTTGTCGGAGGGCGGCGAAATCCCTCCGACAAATGCCTCACACGGCGAATGGATAGGTTTCCGGGGCTTCCCCCGCCTCCCAGCGCGCCGTCCGTTCGATCGGTTCCACCGCGCGTGTCTCGTCGATGTGGATCACTGCGTCGAACTGGTCGGTCACCCGCGCCTGCAGGTAATGGCTCTGCCGCTCGGTCCGGGGCCGGTACACCACGCCGATCGCGCGCTCCAGCCTGGCCGAACGCAGCACCTCGGCAGCTCGGGTCGTTCGTTGCCCGACGGGGAGTATGAACTCCTTCTCCCCGACCTCGTGAAACAACTCCTCGATACTGTCGGGAAGGGCCGGCCGTACGACCTTGCGGTCGGCGGGGGCGTCCCAGTCGTTCGCCGCGGTCACGGTCCCGCCGTAGGTCGTGAACCCGATCAGGCGACAGTCAGCGGGATGGCGCTCGCGAAGGAGCTGGCCGATGGTGAGCTCGCCGCGGGCCGCAGACTCGGTCGCGCGCGCGTCACCCACGTGGGAGTTGTGCGCCCATACGACGATCCGCGGCGACTCTCCTCGCTGCGTGCCGAGATGCTGGACGAGTGCCTCCAACGTCCGTACCATCGCGCGGTCGCGCAGATTCCACGACGACACCCGTCCGGAAAACATGCTGCGGTAGTAGTCGGCCGCCGCCCGCACGGTCCACGCGTTCTGTTCCGCGTAGAAGAAGTCGTCCTCGGCGAGTAGCCCGTCCCGGCGGGCGTAGTCCAGCGCGTGGCGACGCAGGTCGACGAGTTGCTCGACGACCTCGTCCTCACATGTCGGGCCGGCGCCGAACGCCGCGGCATAACCGTACGCCTGTCCATCCTCGCCGCTCACGTGGTCGAAACAGGCGTAGCGGACCCGAGCGCGCTGGGCGGCATCGGGGTCGACGCGTTCGAGATAGGCGATGACCTCATCGATCGACCGGTAGAGCGAGTAGAGGTCGAGGCCGTAGAAACCCACCTTGGACGGCTCGTCGCTCATTCGGTAGTTGTACTCGCGCAGCCAGCCTACGAAGTCGAGTACCACAGCATTGCGCCACATCCAGGTCGGGAAGCGCTGGAAGCCGCGCAGGCTCTCTTCGGCGCTGGCATCCACGCTTCGGGCACGCACCCATCGGTTGACCCGATAGGCGTCGGGCCAGTCTGCCTCCGCGGCGACTGCACAGAATCCCTTCTCCTCGATCAACCGCCGGGTCATATCGGCGCGGGCCCGGTAGAACTCGTGGGTCCCGTGCGAGGCCCCGCCGATCAGAACGAGGTGGGCGTCACCGATCAGGTCGAAGAGCACGTCGTCCGGTGGCACCCCATCCTCGACCGGCAAGGAGTCGGACCGGACTGCCGTCACCTCCCGCGGCCCCTGCGCACCCGGCCCCGCGCCCACGGTGGTCGACGCGGCCCGCAGGACTTCGCGGACCTCCGAGTCGGTCGTCTGGCGGAAGTCCCAGTACGACGCACCCACGGCGAAGAATGGCGTCGGGGTAGTCGCACACACAACCTCGTCGACGAGATCGGTGAGTTCCTCACAGGTCGACTTCGGTGCCGACGGGACGGCGACGACGATCCGGGCGGGGTTGAGCTGCCGCAGCGCCTGGATGGCTGCCCGCATACTTGCACCGGTCGCCAGGCCGTCGTCGACGAGAATGATGGTCTTGCCAGTAACGTCCGGCAGTGAGCGGCCTTCGCGGTACGCGACTTCGCGGCGGTGCAGCTCGCGACCTTCGCACTCGGCCACCTGTCGGACGACCTCCGGCCGGATCGCCAGTCCGCGGATGACGTCATCGTTGAGCACGACAACGCCACCGCTCGCGATGGCCCCCATCGCGATCTCCTCGTGTCCAGGAACCCCAAGCTTGCGTACGACGAACACGTCAAGCGGAGCGCCGAGCGCGGTGGCGATTTCATCCGCCACCGGGACGCCTCCTCGCGGCAGGCCGAGCACCATCACACCCGGACGGTTGCGGTAGTGGTCAAGGCGTGCCGCAAGGGCGCGACCGGCATCCCGTCGGTCTCGGAAGAGACGATCAGGCATGGCTACCTCCCGTTGTCTGTGAAGGTTCGTCCGGGACGCTTGGACCGCCCCACCCAAGCTGCTCGTGCACGAACCGGACTGCCATCGCCCCTTCACCGACCGCGGCAGCCACGCGCTTGATGGATCCGCTGCGTACGTCGCCGGCGGCGAACACTCCGGGTCGGCTGGTCTCGAGGAGGAACGGCGACCGGCCGGTCTGGTCCACAAAGCTCCTGCTGGCCGGGCTCTCAGCGCCGGTGACGATGAAGCCATGGCTATCCAGGGCGACCTGGTCTGTCAGCCATCCCGTATGGGGTGCCGCGCCAATGAAGACGAAGAGAGCGCGCACGTCGAGGCACTGGCGTTCACCCGACTTCACGTGCTCGACGAGGATCGCTTCGAGTGTGCGATCACCGATCAGTTCGCGTACCTCAGTGCGGAGATGCGTCTCGATCGATGGGGTGCGTTCGATCCGGTCTGCGAGGTAGCGGGACATGTGCGCCACCAGGCTTCCACCCCGGATGATCAGGTGGACGCATCGAGCAGTGTCAGCAAGGAGAAGGGCGGCTTGGGCGGCGGAGTTGCCACCGCCCACGACGGCTACCGGGTCGTTGCGGCACCAGTGGGCCTCTTGTTGGGTCGCAGCGTAGTAGATGCCGGTCCCCTCGAACTCCTCGATCCGGGGGAGGCCAAGTGTGCGGTAGCGCGCGCCGGTGGCGATGAGGACGGTCCGCGCAGTGATGGAGCTACCATCTTCGAGCCGAACGGTGTGGTGCCCCGGATGGCCTTCCAGGGCTGTGGCCCCGGCGGGAATCCGCAGAGCGGTTCCGAACTTCCGTGCCTGGATGATGGCGCGCTCGGCAAGGTCGGAACCGGAGATACCAGACGGGAAGCCAAGATAGTTCTCGATCCTCGGTGATGTGCCGGCCTGCCCGCCCGTCGCAACAGCGTCGAGAAGGTCGGTGGCGATACCTTCGGACGACGCATAGACCGCCGCCGCCAGACCGGCGGGACCGGCTCCGATGATGACGAAGTCGCTGAGCGAGCCACCGTGACCGACCGCACGAACGCCGATGAGCCGAGCCAGCGCCGCGTCGTCGGGGTTGCGCATGACCTCACGGCCACGCCAGATGACGACCGGCGTCTCGCTGGGCGCGACGCCGAGCCGGCGTAGCATCGTCTCGGCTTCTGGATCTCTTTCCAGGTCGACGAATCGGTGCGGCAGGCGGTTACGGACGGCGAAGTCTCGAAGCCGGCGGGTGTCCGGAGAGAAGCAGGAGCCGACGATCCGGAAGCCCGCGCCGCGGCCGATCAACATGGACCTGCGGAGAAGAAAAGCTCGCAGTAGAAGGTCCCCGAGGGCGAGGTCAGCGGAGACGACCTCCCGCAGGTGATCCACCGGAACAGCAAGGATCTCCCCCGACTCCACCACCACAGCGGTGAAGAACGCTGGCTGTCCGGTCAATACGCTCAACTCGCCGACGAAGCGGCCTGGCCCGTGCACACTGATCACGTGCTGGTCCACGCCGTAGTCCTCGACATTGGCGACCATTCCCGTCAGGACGACGAAGAAGTCGTAACCCTCATCACCCTCGCGGAAGAGCACGTCACCAGTCGCGACCCGACGCCGCTGCCCGCCCCCGGCCAGGGCGTCGATCTGCGGCTGCGACAGGCGCGGGTAGGCGCCATAGAAGTCGGGCGTCTCCCGGTGCGTGCGTGGATCGGTCATCAAGGACCCCTTCGGCAGGGGGCTAGTGCGTACGCCGACCGGCGCCAGTAGCCGCGGATTCAGGCACTTTTCTTAGTCCGTCCTCCACCCAGCGGCGAAGCGTTGTGGCCGGCGCGGCGCCGGTCTGGGTGGCGATCACCTTGCTCCCCTTCATGAGGAGCAGCATGGGGACGGCCCTGACCGTGAAGCGTTCGGAGACGCCGGGAGCCTGGTCGACATCGATCTTGACGAGCTTCACTCGTCCCGCAAGGTCTTTGGCGATCTGTTCCAGGACAGGGCTGACCGTGCGGCACGGTGCGCACCAGGAAGCCCACAGGTCTACGACCACGGGCACATGCGCTGCCTCGACCGCATCGTCGAACGTCTCGTCGTCGGCATCGGCGATCCAGGGCAACGGGCGTCGGCAGTTTCCGCAACGGGGTAGGCCCGTGGCGACCGCCGGGACGCGGTTACGCCGGCCACAGTGCTCGCACGCGACAATAGTTGCGTGGCTGTCTGCGGGCATCGTTCTCACCTCCTCAGGCCGCGTGCGCTGCGACCTGGGGGTTCTCGTACGTGACTGTTATCTCATCAGCCCGGACATCCACGCGGACGGTCGCGCCATCCTGCACGTCGCCAGACAGCATGGCCCGACCGACCCTGGTCTCGACCTCCCGCGCGATGAACCGACGCAGCGGCCGTGCGCCGAAGGTGGGGTCGTAGCCGCTGCGCGCGATGAACCGGCGCGCCTCCTCGGTGACGTCGAGAGTGATCCTGCGTTCGCCGAGCCGGTCGCGGAGCTGGTCGAACATCAGGTCGACGATCTTCTCGATCTCCTGCTGTGTCAGCGGCTTGAAGAGCACGATCTCGTCGATCCGGTTCAAGAACTCCGGCCGGAAATGTGTCCGGAGCTGTGTGGTGACCATGTCCCGTGCCTGCGTGCTGATCTCTCCGCCGGAAATCGTGCTCTCGGTGAGATACTCAGAACCGACGTTGGACGTCATGATGATGACGGTGTTACGGAAATCCACCGTGCGGCCCTGAGCGTCGGTGAGCCGGCCGTCGTCCAGCACCTGGAGCAAAGCGTTGAAGACGTCGGCATGCGCCTTCTCGATCTCGTCGAACAACACGACGGAGTACGGCTTGCGGCGCACGGCCTCGGTGAGTTGGCCACCCTCCTCGTAGCCGACGTATCCGGGTGGCGCGCCGACCAGCCGGCTCACGGTGTGACGTTCCTGATACTCGCTCATGTCAACACGCACCATGTTGTCCTCGGTGTCGAACAGTGCCGCAGCAAGCGACTTGGCGAGCTCGGTCTTTCCCACGCCGGTGGGGCCCAGGAAGATGAACGACCCGATTGGGCGCCGCGGGTCCTTGATCCCCGACCGTGCGCGGATGATCGCGTCGGCCACCAGTTGGACGGCCTCGTCCTGACCCACGACGCGCTGGTGCAGGATCTCGTCGAGCCGTAACAGCTTCTCGCGCTCGCCCTCCTTCAGTCGAGTCACTGGAATGCCTGTCCACCGCGAGACGATGGACGCGATCTCATCCTCCGTCACCACCTCGCGCAGCAGTCGCTGGCCGTGCTGCTTGGCCGCCAGCTGCTCCTCCTCGGCGTGCAGCCGGCGTTCGAGTTCGGCGAGCCGGCCGTAGCGGAGCTCTGCGGCCCGGTTGAGGTTGTAGTCGCGCTCGGCTTGCTCTGCCTCCAGGCGTACCTGCTCCATCTCCTGCCGAAGTTCCTGCACCCGGCGCAAGGCGTAGCGTTCCGCCTCCCACTGGGCCCGCATGGAGTCGGCCTCGGCGCGCAAGTCGGCGAGTTCCTTACGCAACTCGTCAAGGCGGACTTGACTGGCCGGGTCGGTCTCCTTGGCGAGCGCAGCCTCCTCGATCTCCAGCCGGGTCACCCGGCGGGTGAGCTCGTCGAGCTCGGCCGGCATCGAGTCGATCTCCGTCCGCAGCATTGCGCACGCCTCGTCTACCAGGTCGATCGCCTTGTCGGGCAGGAACCGGTCGGCGATGTAACGGTGGCTCAGCACGACCGCCGCGACGAGGGCGCTGTCCTGGATCTTCACCCCATGGAAGACCTCCAGCCGTTCGCGAAGGCCACGCAGGATCGAGACGGTGTCCTCGACCGACGGCTCGTTGACGAGCACCGGCTGAAGCCTGCGCTCCAGGGCGGCATCCTTCTCGATGTGCCGGCGGTACTCGTTGAGGGTGGTCGCGCCCACCATGTGGAGTTCGCCACGGGCGAGCATCGGCTTGAGCATGTTGCCGGCGTCCATCGCACCTTCGGCCGCGCCCGCACCGACCACGGTATGCACCTCGTCGACGAAGAGGAGGATCCTGCCAGTGGACGCCTTGACCTCGGCAAGCACCGCC
Organism: Actinopolymorpha sp. B9G3; assembly: GCF_040120725.1. NCBI lineage: Bacteria > Bacillati > Actinomycetota > Actinomycetes > Propionibacteriales > Actinopolymorphaceae > Actinopolymorpha > Actinopolymorpha sp. B9G3. Next base: position 44,383 of record NZ_JBEEAB010000029.1, read on the forward strand.
TTCAGGCGTTCCTCGAACTCACCGCGGTACTTCGCCCCGGCCACCAACGAGCTCATGTCGAGGGCGAAGATCGTCTTGTCCCGCAGCCCTTCCGGGACATCGCCGTGGTTGATCCGTTGCGCGAGCCCTTCCACGATGGCGGTCTTGCCCGTACCCGGATCGCCGACCAGGACCGGGTTGTTCTTCGTCTTCCGCGACAGGATCTGGATCACCCGACGGATCTCCGCGTCCCGGCCGATCACCGGGTCGAGCCTGCCGGCCGCCGCGTCGGCCACCAGGTCGCGACCGTACTTCTCCAGGGCTTCGTACGCCTGCTCGGGGCTCGCCGACGTCACCCGCTGGCTGCCGCGGACCGTCGTGAGCGCGGACAGGAACCTGTCCCTGCTGAGTCCCTGGTTGTGCATCAGCCGGCCGGCCGCCGTCGCCGTTCCCTCGTCGATGAACGCGATGACGAGGTGCTCGACCGAAACGTACTCGTCCTTGAGGCGGTGTGCTTCCCGGTCGGCCGCCTCGAGCAGCCGGCCGAGGCGTTGGGTGAGGAAGACCTGTCCCGGTTGGGCGCTCGGCCCGGTCGTGCGAGGGCGCCGGCCGAGTTCTGCCTCCACGTCCGACCGCAGCGCCTCCGGGTCCGCGTCGGCCTGGCGGAGCAGTCGCGGTACGAGTCCGTCGGGCTGATCCAGCAGCGCCAGGAGCAGGTGCTCGCCGTCGACCTCGGTATGGCCGAGGCGGAGCGCCGCCGTCTGCGCGTCGTGCAGGGCTTCCTGGGACTTCTGCGTCAGTCGGTTCGGATCCATGAGCGGCCTCCGGTTGGTCTGTGTTGGGGCGGTCGGGATGTCATCGCCAGCTCCGCCTCCAGTTCGGCGATGCGGTCCAGCAGGTCCAGGACCAGGCCGATGGCGGCGTAGTTGAGGCAGGCGCGGGCGTGCAACCGCTTGATCCGACCAAGCCGCGCCACCTGGGCGCGGGTCAGCACCAGCCGGCCGTCCGGTCCCGTCGTGGCCTCGAGCAGGCCGAGCCGTACCATCCGGCCGACCAGCTCGGGATGGACGCCGCATTCGCGAGCGAACGCATCAAGATCGAGCAGCGGTCTGCGGTCGGGTCTCGTGGCCGTCCGCGTCGTGACCTGGGTGATCCGGACGAGCGCAGAGGTCACCGTCGTCGCCTCCTCGAGTCGGATCCGTCGCGTGGGTTGAACGAGGACGAAGCGGCCAACTCCTCGAACAGCCGCCGCTCCTCGGCCGTGAGCCGGGGCGGCACCATCACACGCGCCTCGGCGTACAGGTCGCCGGGCCGGCCGCTCGGGTTCGGCAGTCCACGTCCGCGCAGGCGGAGCTTGCGGCCGCTGGACGTGCCGGCCGGGATCGTCACCTTCGCTTCTCCGCCCGGCGTGTCCAGGGCGACGGTCGCCCCCAGTGCCGCTTCCCAGGGCGCGAGTCTCAGGTCGACGTAGAGGTCGCGGCCCTCCACCCGGTACCGCCGATCTGGGGCCAGCCTTACAACGAAGTACAGGTCACCGGGCGGTGCGCCCGTACTGCCCTGGCCGCCCTGACCCGCGACCCGGATCCGCTGGCCGTTGGTCACCCCGGGCGGAATGCGTACATCGACCCGGCGGGTGCCACCTGGACCGGCCAGCGTGACGGTGCGGCGGCCGCCGTGGTACGCCTCGTCAATGCTGACGTCGAGCTGGGCTTCCTGGTCGGCGCCAGGGATCGGCCCCCAGCCGCGGCCGGCAGCCCCACCGAAGATCCCGCCGAACAGTTCGTCCAGGTCGATGTCCATGCCCTCCTGTCCGCCGAAACGGACCCCCTCGGCCCCTCTCCGGCTGCCAGCGCCGGCACGGGCTCGCCCGGCTGCCTGGGCGCGCGCCCACGTCTCCGGGTCGATGCCCTCGGGAACCTGGCGGAAGTCGGGCCCGAACGCGTCGTAGCGCCGGCGCAGGTCCGGATCGGACAGGACGTCGTACGCCTCGGAGATATCCTTGAACCGCTCCTCGGCCTCGGGATCCTTGTTGACATCCGGGTGATGGGCACGGGCCAGCTTGCGGTATGCCCGCTGGATCTCCTCCTGGCTCGCGGTCCTGGGCACCCCGAGCACCTCGTAGAAGTCCCGCCGCGCCATGAGGACCTCTAACCCGCGTCTTTCGGCCGGGACATGCCGCCGGCGGTGCCATCGTCCGCGGCTGTCGCCACCACCACCGCAGCCGGCCGCAGCTGCCGCTCATCCTCGCCATATCCAGGAAGGACGACACCGACCACGGTGCCTTCCGGCACATCGTTGCGCGGCGTGGTCGCCACCGCCTCGTGCCGCCTCGGATCGAACCGCTCCCCCATCTCGGGCTCCTGACGCGGGAAGCCGAGACTTGCGAGAAGTGCCACGGCCTGGTCTCGCACCGCGCGGACCCCCTCCAGGAGAGGATGTTGGCCGCCGCCTGGGCGCTCGAGATCACCCGCGTGCTCGAGGGCGCGGTCGAGGTTGTCGAGGACGTGCAGCCACTGGGCCGCCACCTGGGTCCGTTCGTCGGTGCGTGCCTGGACGAGCTCACGCGTGGTCCGCTTACGTACGTTGTCGAGATCAGCGAGGGCGCGCCGCCACTGGTCTTCGAGAAACGCCACGCGCTCCTCCAGCTCCGCGGTCCTGACAGCAGCGGTGTCGTCGTCCGCCATCGCCGCGCCAGCCTCCGTCGCCGTGGCGTCCGGTCGCGCAGGGTCTGCCATGGTGATCAGTCCGTCGTGAACTCGGCGTCGATCACGTCATGGTCCCCGCCACCCGATTCCCCTGCGCCCGAGTCCCCACCACGCCCACCGGCGCCCGGACCGCCGGGGCGGGAAGCACCGGAAGCGGCGGCACTCATGCCGTGGAACACCTGCTGCAGATCACCGGTCAACGACCGCAGCCGGTCGAGCGGCACGCTCTGGTCCTTGACCGCCTGCCGGGCGTCGGCGACGAGCATCTGGGCGCGAGCCCGCTCGTGTTCCGGCGTGGCGTCACCGACCTCGTCGAGGAGGCGTTCGACCTGGTAGGCGATCGTGTCGAGCTCGTTGCGGGCGTCGACCGTCTCCCGGAGCCGCGTGTCCTCGGACCGGTGCTGCTCGGCCTCCTGCACCATGCGTTCGACCTCGCTCCGGTCGAGGTTGGAGCTCTCTGTGATGGTGATCCGCTGCTCCGCGCCGGTGTCCTTGTCGCGCGCCGTGACGTTGAGGATGCCGTTGGCGTCGATGTCGAAGGTGACCTCGATCTGTGGTTCGCCACGTGGCGCCGGCCGGATGTTCTCCAATCTGAACCTGCCGAGGACGCGGTTGTCGGCCGCGCGTTCGCGCTCGCCCTGCAGGATCACGATGTCGACGGCGGACTGGTCGTCGTCCGCGGTACTGAACGTCTCGGTCCGCCGGGCGGGAATCGTCGTGTTGCGCTCGATGACCTTCGTCATCACGCCACCGAGCGTCTCGACGCCCAATGACAAGGGCGTGACGTCGAGCAGCAGGACGTCTCGCACCTCGCCCTTGAGCACCCCTGCCTGGATCGCCGCGCCCAGTGCCACGACTTCGTCGGGGTTGACGGTCATGTTCGGGTCCTTGCCGCCGGTCAACCGCCGGACCAGAGCCTGTACAGCCGGGATCCGGGTGGCGCCCCCGACGAGGATCACTTCGTCGATGTCGTCGGCGGTGACCTTGGCGTCCTCCATCGCCTGCCGGACCGGATGGGTGCACCGCTCCACGAGGTCGTGGGTAAGCTCCTCGAACGACGACCGCCTGATCGTCGTGTTCAGATGCCTGGGGCCGCTGGCGTCGGCGGTGATGAACGGCAGGCTGACCGTGGTCTGGGTGACCGACGAGAGTTCGACCTTCGCCTTCTCCGCGGCCTCGAACAGCCGCTGCAACGCCTGCGGGTCACGCCGGAGGTCGATGCCGTCGGTCCGCTGGAACTCCTCGGCCAGGTGGTCGACGAGCCGCCGGTCGAAATCATCACCACCGAGGTGTGAGTCGCCGGAGGTCGCGCGGACCTCCACGACACCGTCGCCGACGTCGAGGAGACTCACGTCGAAGGTGCCGCCGCCGAGGTCGAACACCAGGACCGTCTCATGTTCGCGTTTGTCCAGTCCGTACGCGAGCGCCGCCGCGGTCGGCTCGTTGATGATCCGGAGCACCTCGAGGCCGGCGATACGGCCCGCGTCCTTCGTGGCCTGGCGTTGCGCATCGTTGAAGTACGCCGGAACGGTGATGACCGCCTCTCGTACCCGTTCACCGAGATACTTCGACGCGTCCTCGGCGAGCTTGCGCAGGACCAGGGCGGAAATCTCCTCCGGAGAATAGAGCTTGTCGCGAATCTTGAAACGAGCCGTGCCGTCCGGACCTTCGGCCACGTCGAATGACACGGCGTGCGCCTCACTTTCGACCTCCTCGAACCGCCGGCCAACGAATCGCTTGGCCGAATAGACGGTGCCCTTGGGGTTGAGAATCGCCTGCCGGCGCGCGAGTTGGCCAACGAGTCGTTCTCCCTGTTCGGTGAACCCCACGACCGACGGGGTCGTTCGCGATCCCTCCGCATTCGGGATCACCGAGGGTTTTCCGCTCTCCATCGCGGCAATCACTGAGTTCGTCGTACCAAGATCGATGCCTACTGCGGTGGCCATGTCGTGCCATCCCTGTTCGCAGTGTGCCGTCAGAGCAGGTGAAATACTCCATGACGGGCGTGATGTCGATGCTTCGCAGGTTGTGCAACCGACTCCGACTGACGGGCGCCAGGCCGCCTCGAACGAGCGGAACCCGAGGCTCACCACGCTTCCACGCGACCGACGTCACGACTCCACCAGCCCTTACGATGGCAAGTGTTACTCCGTCGTGAGCTTCGCGCAAAGTATGCCTGGCCCTCGAGTTGGAAAACTTTCGACGCCGATGCACAAGCCCGCCGTCGGCTCGATCTGGGTGGAAGGAAACTCCGTCCAGCAAGGACAAAGGGGGATGTCAGATGCCAATCATGGGAGTCAGCCGGTTCGAGCGGTTCTTCCGCGCCGCCGCTAGTCTGGACGTCGACAAGAACGATCTCAAGCGATACAACGACTTTCTGGACACGAAGATTTACGACCTCCTTCTCATCGGCCAAGCCACCGCGAACGCGAATGGACGTGACATCATCCAGCCGTCTGACCTCCCCCTCACCAAAGGGCTGCAGGAAAGCATTCATGGGTTCCGCAAGCTGGACGAGGACATCGAGCTGGCTCCCATCCTGGAGCAGCTCACCGCAGCCCGACCACCGCTGGATGCTGCCATCAGCGAGGGGACCCAGAACAGACTCCCCGAGATCGCCGGCGGTCTGAGCCTCGCCCTTGCGCGTACATTCAAAATCATCGATCCCGGCCTGAAGAACCCGCAGACCGACCACTGGCGACGCGTCTTCCAGATCTTCGGAACGCTTGTCTGACTGTCGACACGCGACGCTTCGGCGCGACCAGTACGGCAGGCGAAAGCCCGGGGCGGCGAGGGCCACATGCCCCTTAAGGCCACCTGGACACTCGTGATCGGCTTGCGGTGAACGAAAGGAGATGAGAACGATGACGACAGTGTGGCGTGGCCCCGCAAGACGTACACTTCCCGATCTCCTCGACTGGGCCGAGAGGCTTCCCGAAGCACTGGCATGGGCGAACCAGCCGATGACTCAGGGCGCGCAAAGCATGAGGGTCGAGCAGTTCATCGAGGACGGTACTTACACCGTCCGTGCGGAACTGCCTGGCGTAGACCCGGATAAGGACATCACGGTGGAGGTCGACAACGGACTCATGACCATCCGTGCCGAACGCAAGGAAGAGAAGCACGAGCGCGGCACGACCGAGTTCCATTACGGCCAGTTCGAACGGCGCGTCGTCCTTCCCGAGGGCGCCGACGAGGACCAGATCAATGCACGGTACGACGCAGGGGTCCTTGAGGTGTCCGTACCAGTCCGCGAGGAACGTGCCAAGCCGCGTTCAATTCCCGTCCAGCGTACGGCGGAAGGCTCCGGTCAGCACCGCGAGCAGGAGGCGAGCCACCAGACGCAGCCCAGACAGCGCTGATCCGCAACCAGCCGCCTCCCAGCCGACTCCTTTGGAGACCTGATCAGACTGTCGTCGATCGACGCTATGACCGTCTCCCCCAGCACTTGACGAGGCGATTGGGGCTGGAACCCGGTCGTCGGCCATCCCGGTCGACGGTGTTCACGCGTGCCCCTGCGGACAGCCACGTGGTTCGATCCCGCCCCTGCCCACACATTTCCGCAGGTCAGCGGCTTGCAAGGTCTCCAGCGATCGCCCGTCGGGCCTGAAATAGCTGAGACCACGAGGCCCGAAAACTGAGACCACCGGCAGCATCGTGCCCGATCAATGGCATGCAAGCGGCTGATTTTGGAAGCGGAAGGTTGCCGCAGCGTTGTGGGCATTGCGTCCAATGCGTCCGCAGTCGCGGGCTCCCACCGCACGTCCCGTTGACGTTGAGCGTCAGAACCCGGACCAGCGACGGCATGAAGTGGAGCATGTCAGCGACATACGCGTGGTCTGGTCTTCAGGCTCCGTAGGGGGTCTGGCCGCCGTAGTAGGTGGGGGTGCGGGGGGTGTAGTGCTCTTCGAGTGCGGTCACCGAGACCTGGATCTCGTCGATGCCCCGGCGCAGGAATCGGCGTAGACGCGTCTGAACCTGGTCGTGGCCATTGCATTCAATGCGTCCGTGGTCGGGCGGTCCTCGCTCTCTGCGTCGCGTGCTCTGGCCAGCCGACGACGATCCCCTGCGCTCCAGCTTGGAAGCTCTTGCCGACCGACCATGGCGACGGGTAGGCGAAGTTGCCTCATGACGTCAGCGGTTGATCCACTTCTGCATGTGCGAGGGGTAGCGGTCTGTGTGGATGTCGACCTGTGCGGAGTCGTCGGCGAGTTCTTCGAGGTCGTCAGGTGAGAGTTCGATGTCGACGGCGTCGGCGTTCTCTTGCAGGCGCTGGACCTTGGTTGTGCCGGGGATGGGGACGATCGAAGGATGCTGGGACAGTAGCCAGGCCAGCGCCACCTGCGCAGCCGTAGCTCCGGTCCGCGCCGCGATCGCCACCACCAGGTCGACGAGGGATTGGTTGGCGGTGCGGGCCTGTTCGGTGAATCGCGGCAGGACGTTGCGTACATCGGAGTCGGCGAAGGATGTCGTGCTGGCGATCGCACCGGTGAGAAAACCCTTGCCGAGCGGGCTGAACGGTACGAACCCGATGCCGAGCTCGGCCAGGGTCGGCAGGATCTCGACCTCGGGTTCGCGCCACCACAGCGAGTACTCACTCTGCAAGGCCGTCACGGGCTGGACGGCGTGGGCGCGTCGGATGACGTCGACGCCGGCTTCGGAAAGGCCGAAGTGCGTGACCTTGCCGGCGGCGATGAGGTCCTTGACGGCACCGGCAACCTCTTCGATCGGTACGTCGGGATCGACACGGTGCTGGTAGAGCAGGTCGATGCAGTCCACGCCCAGTCGTTGGAGGGAATCCTCGACGGTCGCCCTGATGTGCTCGGGCCGGCTGCTCAGTCCGTTACGCCGGTCTACGTCGAAGGAGAAGCCGAACTTGGTGGCGATGACGACCTGCTCGCGAACGGGCACCAGGGCCTTGCCGACGAGTTCTTCGTTGATGAACGGGCCGTACACCTGGGCGGTGTCGAAGAAAGTAACGCCGAGGTCGACGGCGGCGCGGATGAGGGCGATGCCGTCGTACTCGTCGACGGCGGGGCCGTAGCCGTGGCTGAGCCCCATGCAGCCGAGTCCGAGCGCGGAGACCTCGAGTCCGCTGCTGCCGAGGGTGCGCTTGATCATGGTTCTGCTCCTTGCGGGTTCGGGCACCTGCTCGACGGTAGGACCCGGCTGAGCGATGAAACAGGCACTGGCAGTACCTTCCTCGGCGTGGTGGGCGGCCCGTAGCGTCGAGGTATGGACCGTCAGACCGTGCACGACTTCCTGGTCAGCCGCCGGGCCCGGATCACGCCCGAGCAGGCCGGGATGCCGACCTTCGGGAAGAAGCGGCGGGTCCCGGGACTGCGGCGCGAGGAGGTCGCCTCGCTGGCAGGGGTGAGTTTCGACTATTACGCCCGACTCGAACGGGGCGACCTGTCGGGCGTCTCGGACTCGGTTCTGGAGGCGATCGCGCGAGCTTTGCAGCTGGATGAGGCAGAGCGGCAGCACCTGTTCGACCTCGCCAGGTCGGCGTCGGCCCCCGCTTCCCGAGCGCGTCGGACCAAGCCGGCGGTGACCCGGGTCCGGCCGGCGCTGCTCGGCATCCTGAACGGGATGACCGGGACGCCGGCATACCTGCGAAACGCACGACTGGACCTCCTGGCCGCCAACGAGCTGTGCCTGGTCCTCTTCGACGGCGTACTGACCCGGGACGCCCTGCCCTTCAACCTCGCCCGGTTCGTGTTCCTCGATCCGTACGCCAAAGCGTTCTATCTGGACTGGGACACGATCGCCCGGGACATGGTGGCTTCCCTGCGGAGCAGGGCTGGCCAGGACCCGTCGGATCGCGGGCTGAGTGACCTGATCGGTGAGCTGACGACCCGCAGTGACGGGTTCGCCGTGCTGTGGGCACGTCACGACGTACGCCTGCACCGCACGTCCCGCAAACGGCTGGCGAACCGGATCGTCGGGGAGATCGAGCTGACCGGTGATGCCCTCGAGCTGCCCGGCGACGGGCTGACCATGATCGCCTACACCGCCGAACCCGGCAGCCAAGCAGAGGACCAGCTGGAGCTGCTGGCGGCCTGGAGCGCGACGGCGCACTCCCCCGAGACCAAACCCGCCAACGCAGAAGGGACATGACAGATGGAGTACCGACGACTCGGATCCTCGGGGCTGAAGGTCAGCCGGATCGCCCTCGGCTGCATGAGCTTCGGTGACGGTTCACGGATGCCGTGGGCCCTGAACGACGAGCAGGCTGAGCCGATCTTCCGGCAGGCCGTCGAACTCGGCATCACGTTCTGGGACACCGCCAACATCTACGGCTACGGCAGTTCGGAGGAGATCACCGGCCGAGCCCTCAAGTCCTACACCCGCCGTGAGGACGTCGTTCTGGCGACCAAGCTGTTCCAGAAGATGAGTGACGGTCCGGGCGGCTCGGGCCTGTCCCGCCGAGCCGTGATGGAACAGGTCGACGCGTCCCTGACCCGGCTGGGCACCGACTACATCGACCTGTACCAGATCCACCGCTTCGACCCCGAGACGCCGGTCGAGGAAACCATGGAGGCGCTGCACGACGTGGTCAAGGCCGGCAAGGTCCGCTACCTCGGCGCGTCGTCGATGTGGGCCTGGCGGTTCGCCACCATGCAACACGCCGCTGACCTCCACGGATGGACCAGATTCGTGTCGATGCAGGACCAGTACAACCTGCTGCACCGCGAAGAAGAGCGGGAGATGTTCGGGCTGCTCGCCCACCAAGGCGTCGGCAGCATCCCCTGGAGCCCGCTCGCCGCCGGACGGGTGACCCGCCCCTGGGGCGAGAAGGGCACCAACCGGTCGTCGACCAGCCCGGACGTCGACATGTACGGACGGCCGCTCTTCCTCCCCAGCGACCAGGCCATCGTCGACGCCGTACAACGCATCGCGGAGCAGCGAGGCGTGTCGATGGCCCAGATCGGGATGGCGTGGGTGCTGAAGAACCCCGTCGTCACCGCGCCGATCGTCGGGCCCACCAAGCCCCACCACCTCGCAGACGCCGTTGCCGCTCTCGACATCGAACTCACCGATGACGAGGTGACCGCCCTCGAGCAGCCCTACCTGCCCCGCCTACCCACCTACTTCTAGATCGCCAGTAGCGCATCCTCTCTTGCCACCGGCGCAGGACAACGGCCAAGGCGTACCTTGGCGGGGGCGCCTCATCATGAACGGGCGTCGTTCTGCGGCTCGACCATCTCAGTGCGTCTGCAGTGACAGAGCCCGATCCTGCAAGGCACAGACATTTCCAGGGCCTGCTTGGCACCCGCTCGGACGAGCCCTCAGCCGCCAACGCTTGTTCGCCGCCGCCATCGTCCTCATCGTCCCGCCCGATCACCCACCTGAAGAAACGAACGCGAATGACCGACCTGACCCGCAGGGCGATCCTCAGTGCCAGCCTCGCCGCAGGCGGGGTCGCGGTCGCAGATTGGCTGAGTGGATGCACGCCCGAGAGCCCACAACCACCACGCCCAACGTCACCGTCGGAAAGATCACCCGACACCGCCGCGACTCCTCCCCAGGAAGCCGCATCCAGAATTCTGCTCGTCTTCTTTTCCCGCGCAGGAGAGAACTATTGGGAGGGCGGCAGGCGCGACCTTGAGGTCGGGAACACAAAGGTGCTCGCGGAAATGATCGGTGAGCGCGTCGCCTGCGACATCTACGAGATCGTCGCGGCCGACCCGTACCCCGAGGCCTACGACCCGACCGTGGAACGCAACGTCGAAGAACAGAACACCGACGACAGGCCGGCCATTGCCAGAGAACTACCCGACACCAGCGGCTACGACACCGTGCTGATCGGCAGCCCTGTGTGGAACATGCAAGCACCCATGATCATGTCAACCTTCATTGAGAAGGTCGACCTCAAAGGCAAGACCATCCTGCCCTTCGTCACCTACGCCGTCAGCGGCATGAGCGGCGTCGACGACGACTACGGCACCGCACTTCCGGACTCTACAGTGGCCACGGGCCTCGCGATCCGCGGCGAAGACGTGCCCGACGCTGCTGAGGACCTCGACAACTGGCTCGAAACGAACCAGTTGGCTGGCCGGTAGATGCCGTCGAGGCGAGCAACAGACTGTCTAGCCTCGCCGAGGAGCTCAAGTCCTTGCCAAGGCTGCAGGACACGACGTACTTGGTGGTGTTGTTGAAGAACGGCGCGCCTTCGTCTTCCTCGACCGTCCGGGTCGACCAGGGGCGCGAACATCTCCACGCCGCATCCGCCCTGGAGCGGATCCATGCCCACGTCGGACGACGTACACACCGCTCCCGCCGCCTGCTGGGGATCAACCTGCGCCATCGAAGTCGGCACTGCTGTCCGTTACGCGCGTAAGCGTCTCGCCAGTCGGCAGACGAAGTCGACGACCATGTCCCCCACCCGGATGGGCACTCCGCACGTGACGCGTCGCGGGTCGGCTGGTCTTGTGTTGATGTCCGCGAGTCGTTGGTCTCGTCGTCCTTCCGCGTGTTCAGCCTCGATCGGGTGGACTGGTTGTGCGGAATCGGGCTCGATAGTCTGCCGGGGCGATGCCGACCAGGCGGTGGAATGTTCTGCGTAGTGTCTCGGCAGTGCCGAATCCGTAGCGCCGGGCGATTGTCTCCACCGGGTCGTCGCGCTCGGACAGGTTCCGTTGGGCCGCCTCGACGCGGACTCGTTCGACGTACGCGGCCGGAGGTAGGCCGAGCTCGCGGGTGAATCGTCGCTGCAGATGTCGGGAGCTCAGCCCGGCCAGTGACGCCAGGTCGTCGATTGCGTGTCGCGCGCCGGGATCACTGTGGATCGCGTCCACGACGCGGCGCATCGCGTCGCTCTCCGGCTGGATCGACCACAACGGCACGCTGAACTGTGACTGGCTTCCTGGACGACGCAGGAAGAGGTTCAGCTCCCGCGCGACATCCAGCGCCGCCTCCGCGCCAAGATCTGCCTCCACGAGCGCGAGGGCGAGATCCATCCCCGCTGTCACGCCGGCGGAGGTCCAGAAGCGTCCGTCCTGGACGAAGATCGGGTCACAGTCGACGACGACGGCTGGATACTCCCGCGCCAACCGCTCTCCCTCCTTCCAGTGCGTGGTCACCCGGCGACCATCCAGCAGCCCAGCCTCGGCGAGGAGAAACGCACCGTTACAGACTGACGCCACCCGCTTGGCCGACCTGGCGGCAGTCGCGATCCAGTCGACCAGCCTCCGGTCGGACCGCGCCGCAAACACGCCCTCCCCGCCCGCGACCACCAAGGTGCCGATGCGACGCGGACTCGCCGTCGCCACCGACTGGTCCGCGTTGACTGACAGCCCTTTGCTCGTACGCACCGGGCCGTCTTTTCCGGACACCACCAAGCGCTCGTACCCGGCATGGCCGAACACCTCGAATGGACCCACGAGGTCGAGCGTCTGATGACCGTCGAAGATCACGAACGTGACACCAGCTGGCTTCATGGCTTCAGTTTGACCCTGGAGGGTAGATGGCGTCCAGGACACGTACCCCACAGATCGTGCCATCACGCCATCGCTATCCGCACGATGCCTCCTCAATTGGCCCGAACCTGGGCAGAACGCCGCGGGCGGCGAGTGGTGGCCCGCCTGCATTGTCGGCACGACTCGTCACCGTGGGATGGCGCGATCTGTGGGATGCGCGTCGTGGACGCCGCGCCGAGACGCCGGCAGGGTCGAAGTATGACCACGGCAGACCTTGTCCATCGCGACGTTCCACCATGGCGGCGTCAGCCGCTGATCGCCGTGCTGGCACGGGGCCGGCATGCTCAACTGGCCGGCCTTGGGCTGCTCGTCCTGGCCACCTCGGCGCTCCCGCTGGCGGGTCCGCAGGTCCTCCGCATGTTCATCGACAACGCCGTGCTCGCCAGACCGGCGCCGCTGCTGGCACTCCTCGCCGGCGGCTTCCTCGCCGTCTCCTTGGTCCATCATGTGGTGGCCGTCGCTGTCAGTTACGCAAGCACGCGGTTGGCCTGGGTTGCCACCAACGCCCTACGCGAGGAACTCGCACGCCATGTCCTCGAGCTGGACCTGTCGTTCCACGACGAGCATTCGCCCGGCGAGCTGATCGAACGTACGGATGGGGACGTCACCGCGGTGTCGTCCTTCGTGACCTCGCTCGTCGTTCAGGTCGTCGGCAGCTTGCTCACGCTCCTTGGTGTCCTGGCCGTGGTGTTCCTCGAGGATTGGCGGGTCGGGCTCGGCATGGTCGGCTTCGTGGTCGCCGCGTCTCTTGCGATCGCTGGCCTGCGCAAATTCGCCGTACCTGAAGCAATCGAGCGTCGAGCCGCCTCGGCCACGTTGTTGGGTGCGATCGAGGAGCGGCTGAACGGCGCGGATGACCTGCGTGCAAACGGCGGCGGTGACTACGCGGTGCGCCGTTTCCAACGCACGTTGGGCTTCTTCGTCCGCGCGTCGATGCGCGCGTCGATGGCGATGCGCGCCGTGTGGGTCATCACGGCGGTGCTCTTCGCCGCGGGCGGGATCATGAGCCTGGTGGCCGGAACGATGCTCTTCCAGGCAGGGGCGATCAGCCTGGGCACGGTCTACCTGTTGTTCCGTTACACCAGCCTCCTTCGCGACCCACTCGAGCAGATCTCGGAGCAGCAGCAGGTGGCCCAAGAAGCCGTCGCCAGCTTCACTCGCATCCAGCGGCTGTTCGACGAGCAGCCGGCGATACGCGACACCGGCCGCTCCATGTTGCCATCGGGTCCTCTGGACGTGGAGCTATCTGGCGTGAGCTTCGCCTACCCGAACGGCGCGAGGGTCCTCCACGAGATCGACCTTCGCATTGAACCCGGGAAGGTGGTCGGCGTCGTTGGACGTACGGGCAGTGGCAAGACCACCTTGACACGCCTGCTGCTGCGGTTGCTCGTTCCGGCCGACGGGGTCGTACGCGTTGCGCACACCGACCTACGTGACGTGCGTCTGGCCGACCTACGTCGACGGGTGGCGCTGGTGACGCAGGACGTGCAGGTGTTCGATGCGACCGTACGCGACAACCTCACGCTGTTCGGTACGCATCGAGCCGACGATCGCGACCTGGTCGGCGTGCTGATCGACCTGGGCCTCGGGCCCTGGTATCGGGGCCTGTCGGCAGGACTGGACACCATGCTCGGTCCTGGCGGCGCGGGCATGTCGGCCGGGGAGGCCCAGCTGTTGACGTTCGCTCGGGTCTTCCTGCGCGACCCGGGTCTGGTCGTCCTGGACGAGGCCACCTCCCGGCTGGATCCGGAGAGCGAAGGACGGATCGAGCGAGCGGTGGACAAGCTGCTCGCCGGGCGGACGGCGATCCTGATCGCGCATCGCCTCGGCACGCTCGACCGGGCGGACGAGATCGTCATGCTCGACGCGGGCCGCATCATCGAACGCGGTGCCCGCCACGACTTGCTCGACGATTCCAGCTCCCGTTTCGCCGCCTTGCAGGCAAGTGCCTCGGGGATGCCGTGATGAGCCAGCGAGAGTTGTCAGTGTGGCGGGCTACTGGGCGGATCGCCCGCTACCGGCTCGGCCTGTTCTCCCTCAGCTTCGTGCAACTCACTGCCTGGACCAGTTCGACGTTGCTCATCGGGTGGCTGCTCCAGCAGGTCTTCGACGCGCTCAGCGGTGCCGCGCCGGCGGGATTCGGCGTGTATGAGATCGTCGCGGCGCTCGCGGGCGCAGAAGCTGCCCGCGCCGCCGTGATGTGGGGCGGCGTCATACGCGCACGTTGCTGGCAGCATATGGGCGGCCTGTTGCGGCTCAACCTGCTCCGCGCACAGCTGCACAGTGGCGGACCGGACGCCGGAACGACGGCCGTGTCTCCGGGCGAGGCGCTGAGCCGCTTCCGTGACGATGTTGACGACTTCCTCGCGTTCCTCGAGACCGCGATCAACGCGGCCAGCAAGGTGGTACTCACCGTCGGCTCCATGGCGATCATGCTATCCATCGAGCCGGTCATCGCGCTGGCGGTCGGACTGCCTCTGGTTGTCACGGTGGTCGTGACCAGGCTGGCGCGTGAGCGGATCCGCGCCTACCGAGCGGCACACCGGCGGACAACGGCAACGGTCACGGCACGGCTCAACCAGGCATTCGGAGCCGTACTGGCGGTGAAGTCGGCCCACGCCCACAACGGCATCCTCGGCCATCTCGCCGACGCGAACGAGCGCCGTCGCCGCACCGGGCTGCGTGACGAACTCCTCAGCCAACTACTGGGACGGTTCAACCGAGCGTCCGTGGACGTCAGTATCGGGGCGGTCCTGCTGCTGGCCATACCTGCCACGCATCGGGGAGACTTCACGGTGGGAGACCTAGCCCTGTTCGTCAGCTACATCAGCAACCTGGTCTGGGTCCCCTACTACGCCGGTCAGCTGCTGGCCCGGCATCGTCAAGCGGGTGTCGCCATCGACCGGATGGCCGCGCTCGTTCCGGCTGCGCGACCGGATGCGCTCGTTGCCCACCGGCCCTGGCGAGATCCAGAGCCCCAGCCGCCGACGCCACGCAAAGGGCGATCTGCATTAGAACGGCTCACAGTCACCGGGCTCACCGCCAAGTATCCGACGTCAGGTCGCGGTATCCACGACGTGAGCCTGACCCTTGAACGCGGGACCTTCACCGTCGTGACTGGTCCAGCTGGTGCGGGCAAGTCCACGTTGCTCCGCGCCATTCTCGGGCTCCAGCCGGCCCAGGCCGGAACGGTGTGCTGGAACAAGGCTGTGGTCACCGATCGTGCCGAGTTCCTGGTGCCGCCTCGGTCCTCGTACGTGCCACAGGTACCGCAACTGTTCAGCGAGTCGCTGCAGGACAACGTGATGCTCGGTCAGGAGGACCGAAGCGGCCTCCAGGCAGCCGTACACACAGCGGTCCTCGACCGGGACGTCGCGTCGATGCCGTCCGGACTGCACACGCATCTCGGCGCGCGTGGCGTGCGGCTGTCCGGCGGTCAGGTGCAGCGCACTGCGATCGCTCGGGCCCTGGTGCGCCGTACCGATCTGGTCGTACTGGACGACGTCTCGAGCTCCCTTGACGTCGAAACCGAGAGCCGTCTGTGGGACCGGCTGGTCGCCGACCCCGGTCGTACGTTGCTGGTGGTCTCCAACCGTCCAGCCACCATCGCACGCGCCGATCAGATCATCCGCCTCGACCACGGCGAGATCCGGCCGCGGCGCATTCATGCGGCCCCGGCGCAGATCGAGCTGAGCCGCATCGACCGGGGGTCCGCCGAGTGGATCGACGTCGAACACCTAGCGCGACACGGACAGCGAGGCTGATGCCAACGTGCCTTCGCGACCACCAGCCAACACCTGCCGCATCATCGCCGAACGAAGGAGAGAGAGAACATGCAAGTCGCCATTGCGCTGTTCCCGAAGGCCACCATCCTCGACGCTATCGGCCCGTACCAGGTGTTCGCGGGGGTGCCCGACGCCGAGGTCGTCGTCTGCGCCGCGCGGAAGGGCCGAGTCTCCGACGCCGGCGGCCGGGTGCACATCGACGTCGAGCACACCTTCGACGACGTGCCGGAACCCGATGTCCTGCTCGTTCCCGGCGGCAACGTCACCCGTCAGATGACCCACGACGATCCGATCCTCGACTGGATTCGCTCGGCGCACGAACACACCATCTACACCGCGTCGGTCTGCACTGGAGCGCTGCTCCTCGCGGCGGCCGGCCTGTTGCGAGGACGACGGGCCACGACGCACTGGGTGGCCTATGACGCGTTGCGCGAGTACGGCGCCGAGCCCATCGAGCAGCGAGTGGTGTTCCAGGACCGGATCGTCACCGGCGCCGGCGTCTCCGCCGGCATCGACCTGGCGCTGGAGGTCGCCGCCAGACTGAGCGGGCCCGAGGTCGCACAGTCCATCCAGCTGAGCCTTGAGTACGACCCACAGCCGCCCTTCGACGCCGGATCCCCCACCAATGCGCCGCAGGCCGTCATGAACCGGCTCCAGAGCATGGT
This sequence comes from Actinopolymorpha sp. B9G3, assembly GCF_040120725.1. Taxonomy (NCBI): domain Bacteria; kingdom Bacillati; phylum Actinomycetota; class Actinomycetes; order Propionibacteriales; family Actinopolymorphaceae; genus Actinopolymorpha; species Actinopolymorpha sp. B9G3. Next base: position 60,999 of record NZ_JBEEAB010000029.1, read on the forward strand.
CTCCCTTTGGCAATCACCACAGCGTCGGCGCCCGGTCGGGAGTGTCGGCCGGGTCTCTGCGGAGGAGGTCGCGAGCGATGGACAAGCAGTTGAGAGGTGAACCCGCTCGCCGGGAGACCTGCGATCTACAGATCTTCCGCCTACTCCTCGCGAAAGGGGTCCTTCATGGCAAGCCATGCAGTGGTTTTTGCAAATCCCTCTGGAGTGATCCGGTACTGGAGCTCTGGAATGGTCGAACTGTTCGGGTTCAGCGAGTCAGAGGCTCTCGGAGCCACCTTGGACCTCATCGTTCCGCCGGACTATCGAGAGCGTCACTGGATCGGTTATCACGCCGCGATGGATCTGGCGGACGGTGTCGTCGACCACGGATCGTTCAATGTACCGGCGCTCCACAAGGACGGCCAGACGATCCGAGTCGAGGTTCACCTGCACGTTATTCATGACAGCCGCGGCCGAGTTGCTGGAGCGTTCTCCGCCTTCAGCCCGGACGAAGGTCCCTCGGCCTCGATCGAAGCCCTCTGACAAGCCTGTTGCCGTCCCGCCTGACCTCCTTGGTGAGTACGTCCAAGTCGGGCTTTGCTTCTGCAGCCAGGCATCAGGACCATCAGCAGTGCGGCACGAACCAGGTCAAGGATCTGCGACCGGCGCTCCTCCGCTGCCATGGGGTCTCACGTCCGGGGTCGGGTGGCAAGCGACTGCACCGCGATCGCCGCCGGCATCTTGCGATATCGAACACTGTCGGCCAAATACCGAGACAAGATGGCCATAGTTGCCCGCCACGCTTGACCGAGTCCGCATCCTTAACGACTGTGTGATCTTCCGAACATCGAACGCGCAGTTCGCGCACGTAGTCGGCCATGGGGACGCAGAGCGATCCAGCCGTGAGGTGAGTCGGCCGTCGACAACCCCGCAGCTTCGAGCGGGACCGTCGACCAAGGGAGGTAAGCGCTCTCCAGCCGGGCTGACGACCGGGCGATGCACGCGGTCCACGCGGAAGGGACACGAACGAATGAAGGACACACGCCGGGTCACCAACCGCCCATTGTCCAGGCGGGCAGTACTTCATCGACTAGGGGACTCGACGATGCTGAGGATCAAACTCCGCTCTGCACTGTTGGCATTGAGTGCTCTCGCGGCAACCTTGACGGGGGTGGGAACTGCCGGAGCAACAGGTCCCGCGGCCGCACCGGAAACCGCCGCAGCGAAAGACGGCTGCGTGCGTACCGTAGATGTCACAGACACCACGGGCCTTCAGGCAGCGGTCGATGACGCACAGTCCGGCGACTGCATTGTGCTGGAGGACGGCACGTATGTGGCCTCGACGATCACGGCTACCGGCACACCGGGTTCGCCGGTACGCATCGTGGCCAGCAGCCGAGGCAAGGCAGTCTTCACCTCCGGAACGCTGGAACTCCGCGGGTCGGAGCACGTCGTTCTCGACGGAATGACGTGGACGAGCACAGGCAACGTTCGGATCGTCGACTGTCGGCGCTGCCGGATCACCAACTGGACCTTTCCGGAGCGACCGGGCGGTTCTGAGGTCGTCCATCTGACCGGCGACTACAACGAGCACAACCGGATCGACCACTCCGACTTCGGGCCGCGAGGGCAGGAGGGGCGCTTCATCATGGTGCATGGCACCAACCCGAACCTCGCGAAGCACACCCGGATCGACCACAACTACTTCCACGGAGTGGAGCCTGGGCCACAAGGTGGTGAGTGCATCGTGCTCGGTGGCGGCGGCGCGTGGGCGGACTACACCGACACCTACAGCATCGTCGAGCACAACCTCTTCGACGGCTGCGATGGTGACGCCGAGGTGATCTCGGTGAAGTCGTCGAGCAATGTCATCCGCCACAACACGGTCCGGTCCTCCAAAGGCATGATCGTGTTGCGGGCAGGCAACCGAAATGTCGTTCACCACAACACGATTCTCGGTGACGGCAAGGAAGGCTCCGGCGGAATCAGGTTCTACGAAGAGGACCACGAAATCTACGCCAACTATGTCGATACCGAAGGCGCCCCGCTAATTGTCGGCAACGGCACGCCGCGCGGCGAGGGATTCAGCAACGCCCAGGTCTTCCGGCCGAACATCTACCGAAACACCTTCATCGGACGTACGAACGGCGTACAGATCGGCGACCACCGGCCGCTGCCGCCGGTTGACATGACCTTCCGCCAGAACCTCGTGAGGGCTTACGCCGGCATGGGGATGGACATGCGGATCGAACCGATCAATCCAATCTACAAAGACAACATCCTCCAGCTGCGCGGTACTGCCACCGCCGGGATCTCAGCGCCGCCGGAGTGGTTCCGGGTGATCGACCAGACCGGCTCGGTGCCAGCGACAGAAGCAGCGGACAGTGAGGATGCGGTAGCGACGGAAGCGACGAGCAGCGAGGCCGGAGCGGCTGAACCGGCCGCCGGCGTAGCCGCACCGGCGCCGCTCTCGACAAGCGACGTGGGTCCGCGGGCGCGGGCGAAGCCTTTCGTCCATCCAGGTGTGCTCGTGAGCAGGGATCAGCTGAACTTCGTGCGTTCCAAGGTCGACGAGGGTGCCGAGCCGTGGGCGACGGCCTACGAGCAGATGCGGGCGAGCAAGTTCGCCTCGTTGGCGTGGGAGCCGCGCCCACGGGCGCTTGTCGAATGCGGGCCGTACTCCACTCCCAATCTGGGTTGCGTGGACGAGCGTGAGGACGCGCTTGCCGCGTATACCCATGGGCTGTTGTGGTACATCACCCGTGACGCCCGGCATGCGGAGAAGGCGATCGAGATCCTCGATGCCTGGTCAGCGGCTCTCGAAGGGCACACCGAGCACAACGCGCCGTTGCAGGCGGGCTGGTCGGGTGCGTCGTTCGCACGGGCTGGTGAGCTGATGAAGCACACCTACGGCGGCTGGCCGGCGGATCGGGTGGAACGCTTTGCCGGCATGCTTCGCGATGTGCACCTGCCGCAGGTGTTGGTCGACCGGCGGCCGAACTACAACGGCAACTGGGAGCTCATCATGTTGGACGCCGCGGTGGGGATCTCGGTGTTCCTCGACGATCGGGAGTCCTTCAACACCGCGGTCGACATCTGGAAGCGTCGGGTTCCGGCGTACTTCTATCTGGAGTCCGACGGTCCGCTGCCGGTGCCTCCACCGGATGGCACCAAAGACACGCCGGAAGAGCTGATCGCGTACTGGCAGGGGCAGGACACATTCGTCGACGGCCTGTCACAGGAGACCTGTCGGCGATTCCACTACGTCGGTTGGGGCATCGCCGCCACCGCCCACGTGGCCGAAACCGCGCGGATCCAGGGCCTCGGCCTCTATGGCGGTGTCAAGGAGCGGTTGACGAAGGCGATGGAGTTCCACGCGGCCTACGACCTGGGCGCCGAGATCCCCGACTGGCTCTGCTCCGGGACCGCGGACGTTGGTCTCGGGCCAACGCTCGAAGTTGCCTACAACCACTACAAGAACCGGGCCGCGGTCAACCTGCCGCTGACCGGTGACCTGATCGAAAGGGATCTGCGACCGACCGGGCCGAGCCACTTCCTCGGCTGGGAAACCCTCACCCACGCAGAGAATCCGACCGGACGCCGGTGATGGTGCTTGGCACCAGCACCAATCGGAATATTGAGAGGATTGCAATGACGCAAAGATTCTGGAGACGTCCGGCGGTTGCGGTGTGCGCCGCCCTAGCGCTGTGTGCGGGACTGCTCATCTCAGCTGCGCCGGCGCAGAGTGCAGCTGGGTTCCGTCACCCGGGTGTGCTCGTCACCGCTGCCCAACTGGAGTTCGTACGCGAGAAGGTCGCCGAGGGCGCCGAGCCCTGGGCTAGTGCGTTCGACGAGATGGCTGCGAGTGATCTGGCCTCTCTCGACCGTGAGGCCAATCCACGGGAGATCGTCGAGTGCGGGTCGAACTCCCAGCCCAACAACGGGTGTACCGATGAACGAGAGGATGCCCTCGCGGCCTATACGCAGGCGCTGCTGTGGAACCTCACGGGCGAGGAAGCCCACGCGCAGAAGGCGATCGAGATCCTCGACGCCTGGTCCGGGACGCTCAAAGACCACACCAACTCCAACGCGCCCTTGCAGGCGGGCTGGTCGGGTGCGTCGTTTGCGCGAGCCGGTGAGCTGATGAAGCACACCTACGGCGGCTGGCCGGCGGATCGGGTGGAACGCTTTGCTGCGATGCTACGCGATGAGCACCTGCCGCAGGTGTTGGTCGACCGGCGGCCGAACCACAACGGCAACTGGGAGCTCATCATGTTGGACGCCGCGGTGGGGATCTCGGTGTTCCTCGATGACAGGGAGTCCTTCAACACCGCGGTCGACATCTGGAAGCGTCGGGTTCCGGCGTACTTCTATCTCGAGTCTGACGGAGCGCTACCCGTGCCACCGCCGGATGGCAACAAGGACACGCCAGAATCGATGATCGGCTACTGGCACGGCCAGGAGACATTCGTCGACGGCGTGTCGCAGGAGACCTGCAGGAACTTCGGCTACGTGGGCTGGGGCTTCGCCGCCACCGCCCACGTCGCCGAGACCGCTCGGCATCAGGGCATCGACCTGTACGGAGAGGTACGGGAGCGGGTCACCAAGGCGCTGGAGTTCCACGCCGGCTATGAGCTGGGTGAGCCGGTGCCGGACTGGCTGTGTGGCGGAACCAAGCAGCGCAGTATGGGTCCGACACTCGAGGTCGCCTACAACTACTACCACGGCTTGCACGGCATGGACCTCCCCAAGACCGGCGAATGGTTGGAGACGAGCGGCATCCGGCCGACGCACGCCAACTACTTCCTGGCCTGGGAGACGCTGACCCACGCCGGCAATCCGATCGGACAGCGCTGGGCGCCGGACCTAGGACCGGCACCGCCGGAGACGACGCTCCTGCTCGACCCGACGTCCAACCAGGTCGTCGAGCCAGGCGGCAGTGTCGAGGTCACCGCCACGTTCACTGTCGACGACAACAGCACCGTCGCCGTATCAGACGTGTTGGTCGCGGCCGAACTACCCGAGGGTTGGACCGTCGAAGGTGATCCCATCCGCCAGGAGAGGCTGGAGGTGGGTGAGACCGCCACGACGACGTGGACGGTCACTGCGCCGAGTGACGCTCCCGACGGACGTCTCACCATGCCGGTGCACGCGTCCTACCGGGCAGCTGATCCCAACCACGGCCGCGAGACCCATGAGCGCGACCGCCTGGCCCTGCTCGTGGTGACCAAACCAAACCTCGCGACAGCGAAGCCCGCCACCCAGTCCAGCATCGGCTTCGGCGGTGTGCCGGAGCGTGCGGTCGACGCCGACACCAACGGAAACTGGTCCGGCGGCTCGGTCACGCACACCACGTTCGAGGACCAGCCGTGGTGGCAGGTCGACCTTGGCGCGGTACATGAGATCGGCGAGATCGCGATCTGGAACCGCACGGACTGCTGCAGCGAGCGGCTGTCGGACTACCACGTCCTGGTGTCCGACGAGCCGTTCACCTCCGGCTCGCTTACCGACGTGCTGAATCAGCCAGCCGTCTGGAGTAGCCACCAAACCACACAGGCGGGTTCGCCGACACGGTTGGTGGACCTGAACCGTACCGGCCGCTACGTCCGCGTACAGCTCACCGGCAACAACGCCCTGTCTCTCGCCGAGGTCCAGGTCTTCGCGCCGTCCTCATGACCCAATCTCACGGGACAGCTGGGTGATCGTTGTCGTCCTCACTCGCCGGTCTGATCACGGAGTGCGTTCCGCCGCCACACGGCGGGCTCGGTGTTCCTCGCGAGATCAGCCAGCCGTCGCGCTGTGGTTAGGCGGTGTGTAGAGGCTGGGGCCTCTACACACCGCCTGGTGCGCACCCCACGCCGACAGCACGTCGCTTCGGCTCGGTTCCGGTGAAGGCGACACATTCATACCGAGCGTTACAGCATCGTCATCGTGGCAGCCCAGTCTCGTGGCGGCTTTCAACCCGCCGCTCGCAGCAGCAACGCCTCCAGCTCTGCTCGCCTGGCCTCCAGCTCAACGACCGCCTCTTCGTAGTCCGATCGAGCTTGTGCAGCCTTGTCGTCGATGCCGGGGCGGAGCGATTCGCCGTCGAGATACGTATCGCCGATGATCTGCCACAGCCGCGATAGCCGGTAGGCCGCAGCACCGCACTGCCGGGTCGCGTCCTTAACCTCGGCAAACTTGACCGTGAACTCCAACTCGTTGTCGCTCATTCAATGACCCCTTCCACCCCCCTGGCGTAGATCCCGCCGGCTCATGTCGTCGGACATGCCGAGTACTCTCGGGTGGCCTGCCACTCGATGATCGTAATCGGCCCACATGGTCGGTCTCATCGACGTCGACCAGGTACCTTCCCGCGGCGCGCCAGGATGGACGGGCCCCTCTCCCCTGCGCAGGGCCTCGGGCCGGGTCGGTCTCGCGCCGCGCGCCGCTGCGGCCGCGTTGCTGGCGAAGACTTGGCCGAACCCAGCTGTACGGATTGTCCCCGTTGCGCAACCGAACCGTGGCGTTGATCATTTCTCTACAGAGGGACAAAGGAGATGACATGCGTGAGGACCCGGCGCTCGATGACGCCACGCGGGTCGATCTGCTGCGAATGATGGTCCTGCTCAGGACGTTCTATGAAGGGATCCGGCGGGAGGCCGAGGCGGTGGGCGCATCGCAAGCGGGCAAACCACGCCTCGCAGGAGGGAGCGGGCGTCCGTCCCCAGCGGGTGAACCGCCTCGCCGCGGCGGCATGCGTGTCAGCCTGCTCGGGTGCGAGCCGATGGCGGCCGGGTTCGGCGTACACCTGAGACTGGACGATTCCGTCACTTCGCCGCGGCAGCCGCATTACCTTGCGATCGCCCGCGGGATCGACCTGCGCTGTGTGGTGAACGAGGCGATCGGGGCCACCCACGGCCATCAGCAGCCGGACGATTCCGACAATGGGGAGCGGCAGACGGTTCCCGGCCTCCGGATGTCTGGTACGGGCGCGGAAGGCGCCGGGTATCTTCCTGCTCTGGGCCGGGCGCTCGCCTACCAGCACCGGGGATCGGACCGCGTGGCGGTCGCGATCCTCGGCCAGACCATCGCGACCGAAGACGGATTCCGGTCGGCCATCCAGCTTGCCGGTCTGTGGAAACTGCCGGTCGTCTTCGTCCTGTGCACAGACCGCCTGGTCGCAGCACCGGAGCCTGGCGGTGATCCGATCGGCGGGGACGCGGCCGGCTACGGCATCCCGACCGTCCGGGTGCCCAGCGTCGCGGTAGAGGCCGCGTGCACGGCCGCCGGTCGTGCCGTTCGCCGGGCGAGGTCTGGCAAGGGCCCTACGCTCGTCGAGGTGCAAACGATGTGGGCCGGACCATCCGGCAGCGCGTCCAGCCAGGAGGAGGTCGAGGACCCTCTCACCAGTTATGAGCGGGCAATGCGCGGGCGTGGGCTCGTCAACGACGAACTCATGGCGCAAATCCGCGCGGAGGCGACCTACCTGATCAGCGACTCCCTGCGCCAAGTCGTCAGCAGCCACCGCGAAGGTCCCAACGGCTGTCCACTGTGTGCACAGAAGGCGGCCTCCTGAGCCCGGACTGCATCACCGCCGCGAGCCGCAGTTCGTCCCTGGGTTACGGCAATGTTCATGGGTGTGCTCGGCCACGCCCGCACCTATGACGACATGCGCCGGATCGTGTCCACGGTGATGGACTCCGTTCCCTCTGGCAGCTACCTCATCCTCTGGGACGGCACCACCGACAGCCAGCGACGCCGACCTCGGCGAGACACGACCCATCTCGGCCTACTGCAGCGGCTCCCAGGTCGAGAAGTCATTGAACAAGGGCAACCGGCACCTCCAGCCATTCAAGGGACTTCACGTAGGTGAACCTTGCCGCGTACCGATCTGGACGACGGAGCGGTGCTCTCGGGTGCAGCCGCGAACGGCATCAACCATGCCAGCCTGTTGCGGGCCGTAGCCGAACAGGCACCGGGATGACCTTGCCAGACGTCGATCCGAGGCTCCTGGCTTGGGTGTGACGGTTCAGTGAACCCTGAATTTCGCAGTCCAGTCGGCGTTGACATGATCGGCCTGTCGACGGTGCCCGATCACCAGTTGCTGGTCCGGCGGAAGGCGGAGGCCGAGATAGTCGAGCACTTTGTGTGCAGCGCGTAGCGGGTCCGCCGCCAACTCCTCATAGACAACCTGATGCGGCACGATGCCGTGGGCGTCGAACCAGAGGGCCCAGTCCGCCTCGAACTTCTCGATTGCGGCGACCAGCCGGCCAATCAGTTCTTCGTCATAGTGAGGATGTTGACCTCCGGGTTTGACGTCCTCGTCCGGATGCCAATAGTGGGTTTGCAGCGCCTTCGCCCACGACACCGCCTGGGCCACGACATCACGTCGTCGCAGGTGAACGAATCTGAGCCGACCGAACTGGGCGCTCAACAACTCCACATCGGTCACCGCTGATCCAGAATCGGCGGCGGCAAGGTCACCGATCAGTTCCGGCAGCGTCTCGGCCATGATCCTTCCGCCGAAGACGCCGTTGGATGTCCTGCCGGCGGCGAGCGCCGCTCGAACGTACGCTTCGTCGATCCGTCCGTCACGAGGTCGATCGATCCGCCAGTCGTCGGCGTAGTCATGCAGACCGCGACGGTTGAAGTAGGAGGCGGGGCGGCCGGCGACTCCGGACGACTTCAGCAGTCCGCACAGCAGGGTACTTCCAGTGCGTGGCGTCGCGCAGATCAGGTACGAATCGAAGCCTGGATGGGTCACAGCGGTCAACGCTAACCAGACGCCGAGCCGCACCCCAACCGAATTTCCGCAGGACGATCCCGTCTCGTCATCAATCGGTGCGGGTCACCATCAACCAGCTGACCTGGATGTCCGGTGCCCTGGTGGGGGCGATGTCCACGACGATCTCGCCATCGTCGCCGACTGAGATGTTCGCGTACTCTCCCGTGGTGTAGTCGCTCGTGAAGAGCCGCTCCTCGTCGACGACGGTGCCGTTGATGCTGACCTGTGCGGCGCGGTTGGCCCATGGCCATGGATCCCAGTATCCGGCGTGGACGGTGTAGGTTCCGCGATCCAACCCCGTGAAGGTGTACGTGAGTGGCTCTTTGTCCTTGGCCCACCTGAGGGTGTTGTAGAGGTCGCCTGCAGCGCCGCCGTATGTCCCGCTCGAACCGGTGTAGCCCCACGTTGTGCCGGTACCAGGATCGGCACCGACAGGCTGCTCCGGCGTGGAGTTGAGGAGACCTGCTTCGGACGAGCCGGCATCGGCGAGGAGCTGCCAGTCAGCCGTTGCGGCTCCGCCGGCATTCACGACGTACCGCAGGCCGTGGGGTACGACGACAACGTCCCTGGTGAAGGTGCGGCCGTCGTCAAGGGTGCCCCGCAGCTTGGTCGGGCCCGGCTGCGCCACCGTGGACGGATCCCACGAGACGGGGTGGGTCGTCGTGACGCCGGCCTGACTGACCTGGACTTGCGTCGGCAGCGTGCTGGTGTCGCGGAGCCAGACGTGGTCCGGCATGGGCGTGGTCACCGTCCAGTGCTGGTACGGCTGGAGGTCATCCAGTTGCCACTCGGCGTCCGGGCCGATGGTCAGAGTTCCGTTCTCACCGAAGCTCATCGGCATCCACACGTACGGGGACGTTGCCAGCGTGCTCGGGGTCCAGCGGTCGCCCATGAAGATGAACTTGTTCTGCTGCCGGTCGTACGGAATCACGTTGGTGCTCTGCGATCGGTAGGTGTCACCGGCACCTGGCCCGGAGATAGGGTTGCCGCGGTCGGTCCAGGTGCCGAGAATCTCGGTCGCCGTCGCGTAGCGCGCAGGGTTCGGATCCCAACCCGTAGCTCCCGACGTCACCAGGTAGTACCTGCCCTCTGACTTGAACATCGCCGGCGCCTCACGCTGGTTGCACGCGAGAGTACGCACAAAGTCCTTGCCCTGCACCGCAGTCTCCGGTGGTGCCGACAGGTAGGTGTATGCCGCATTGAGCTTGGAGATGTACATCGTCCGGTTCTCCTCGGACGAGTAGATGATGTAACCGATGCCGTCGTCGTCGACGAACAGCGTCATGTCGCGTGCCATCCCACCGGCGGGATCGAAGGCGGGACTGCTGCCGCACCATGGCACCGAGTCGCTGGGAACGTGGTTCAGCCGGTACGACCCGAGCCACCGGAAGGGACCCTTCGGGGAGTTCGCGATGGCGACCCCGGCCTCAGCGCGGGCATACGTCGAAGTGCTGGTGGGCGACGACGGCCCGTCGGAGTGGACCCACATGACCCACTTCCCCGTGGCCTTGTTGTAGATCACCTTCGGCCGCTCGAGGATCGAGGGCCTGGCCCACCCATCGGTTCGTTCCAGATTGGTGGACAGGTCGCGCCACACGATCTCGCGTTGCTCGGCGGTGTAGTCCTTGTAGAGATGCGCGAAGTACTTGTCGTTCGTGAACTGGTCCTGGGAGCTCAAGGTGCGCAGGGCCAGGCCGTTGTCCTTCCAGTTGTAGAGGTCGTGGGAGGAGTACAGGTGGATGCCCGGGCTGTCGAAGTAACCGTTGCTACGGTCCTCGCCGTACCAGTACCAGATGCGCTTCCCGTCATCGTCCACGGCCTGGAGGACCTGTCCGCCGTGAGCCTGGATGACCTTGCCATCGGTGTCACGCCACTCCGCCCCGGGGCGGAAGGAGGTAGAGGGAGTGCCTGCCTGGCGGTCAGCCACCGGGTCGCTCGTCATGGCCGATGCCGCAACTGCTGTCGGAGGTAGCAGAGTGACCACTCCTAGAAGGACGGCCGCCCGAAGCGCACCACGGGTTCGGTAGTGGTGGTGCGGTCGCGTACCGAGGGCCATGGCCCCCTCCTTCGAGTGGATGAACAAGCTCACGCGGCACGACATGCATCCCCTGGGCGAGCTGGTACACGAGGCGATGTACGCTCCCGCGGCGAGCCGCGGCGGCCACGACGGACTTCGGGTGACGCTTCCGCTAACAGGTGAACAAAGGCTTGCCGTGAGGGACGCCGCGATCAAGCCTGGCGACCGTCATCGGTCAGGACACACAGCCAGCCGGTGTCGGACACATCGTTGTCGATTGACAGGCCGGTCACCAGACTTTCGCCAGGTGTCCAACGAAGTCTCACGCAAACCACGACCATGACGCCGGAGAGACACAGTGATCAGGCGACGGACAACCCGGGACATCAGGTTGGCGAACCGATTCGGTGTGCTCCGCGAAGTGATCGCGGGCAGGCCGATCTCGCGACAGGAGATCGCTGCCAACACCGGGTTGAGCCTCGCGACGGTGTCGACGCTGATCGGGGAACTGCTCAACTTCGGTGTCGTCGCGGAGACAGGCTTCGCAGACTCTGGCGGCGGCCGTCCACGCGGCCTGGTCACGGTCAACCGTGCGGACGCTCGGCTTGTCGGCGTGGACATTGCGGAGACCTACGTCCACACCGAGCTGTTCAACCTGGGACTTGACGTGATCGCCACCGAAGAGGAGGAGGTGCGGCCAAGCGAAACAGACCCTGGCCAGATCGTCAGACATGTCGTGTCGGGCGTGCGCTCGGTACTCTCCGGCGTCGCGGCCGAGACCGTCCTCGGCGTGGGCGTGAGCGTGCCTGGCCAGGTCCAGCGCGAGAGCGGAGTGTCGGTCTTCGCACCGAACTGGGACTGGCACGACGTACCTCTGCAGACACTTCTCTCCCAGCACCTGGACCTGCCCCTGCATCTCGACAACCCGCTCAAGGCGAGCACGGCTGCCGAGCTGTGGTTCGGCGCCGGCAAGAGCCGCGACAACGTTGTCGTGGTGACGCTGGGCACCGGTGTCGGGGCCGGTATCGCGGTGGACGGATCGCTCTACCGCGGCGAAACCAACAGCGCCGGCGAGTGGGGTCACACCACACTCGTCCTCGGCGGGCGCCCTTGTCACTGCGGTGCAAACGGATGCGTCGAGACCTATGTCGGGGCGCCCGGAATCATGCAACATCTACGTGAGCTCGATCCGCGCAGCCCACTTCTGCACCCGCACGACCAGACCGCGACCATCGACTCGCTCGCGTACGCGCTGAAGATCGGCGATCAGGTCGCCGTAAAGACGGTGAGGGAGACCGCACGTTACCTCGGCGCGGCCGTCGCCTGCCTGATCAATCTCCTGAACCCCGGCGTGGTGGTCCTGAGCGGCTGGGTCGCGGCAAGGCTAGGTAGCCCACTCCTGGATGAGATCCGCGACGTCCTGACCCGGCATACGCTGCAACGCCCCCTACGTGCCGTCGAGATCGAGCTGTCACCCCTCGCCAGCAACCCCGTCAGTCTCGGCGCCGCCACCTTCGCACTCGAAGCCATGCTTGCGGCACCACATCGGCTCCCCTGGTCTCGAGGTCGAGCGCACCCCGGCCAAGGTGCGCTGGCCCGACACACCCTGAACGGATGAAGGCCATATCCCTGTGACAACGCAGCCAATCCAGATCATGCGGCGTCCAAGGCGTCGCGCTGGAGGATCGGAGATCTTGTGAGAACGACTCTTTGGCGCCTCACCTTCGCAACGCTCTCGATGATGGCCGTGGCGGCAGCCTCGGCAGTTTCCGCAGCGGCGTCGCCGTCCACCGGACCCGCCGGCACGGCTGAGTTTCGCGGCGTCAACTGGGCGGACCCGCGGGACAACTTCGCCGCCGACGAGGTTGTTCCGTCCGGCCTGAGTGTCGGAGACGATTACGCCTCCACGTACCACAAGGCCTCGGGCATCGTGCGGGAGTTCCGCCACGAGCTGAGGGCCAACACGATCCGGCTGCCGATCAACCCGTCAAGTGTCGGGACCGACTGGTGGGAGTCGTACCAGGGCGCCATCGACGCCTCGATCGACAACGGCTTCAAGGTGATCCTGAGCTACTGGGAGGCGAACAACGCCAGGGACGGCCGGGTCGACGACCCAGAGGCCTTCCGCGCCATGTGGGACACGGTCGTCGACACGTACGGCAAGAACCCGCGGGTGTACCTCGAGCCGATGAACGAGCCATTCGGCTACTCGCTCGACGAGTGGGTGTCCCTCACCTCATCGTGGCTCGCGCTGCACAGCGAAGTGCCACGGGGCCGGATCGTCATCTCGGGCACCGGATACAACGACAACGTGACCGGTGTGGGCGCGGCGCCCGAGCTGGAGGGCACCCTGCTCTCGCTGCACTTCTACGGGTTCTGGGCCGACCACACGACCGAGGAGGAGTGGCTGGCGAACCTGCTGCCTCGCATCGGTGACTACGGCTGGCGCACGATCATCGACGAAGCCGGCTCGCCGATGACGATCGGCCTGAACTACGGCAATCACGAGGGCAATGTCTCCACGTCGTACCTCGGCGCACTCACCGAGACGGCGCGCGGACAGGGCATGGGCATCGTCTACTGGCCGGGCCTGCGCGACGGCGACTCGTACTCGATGACCACGCTGGTCGGCGAGGGTGACCTGGAGGTCAACAGCGTGAGCGGCCTGGCGCAACTGCAGTGGGGTTGGGGCCTGCTCAAGGAGGAGCCGTTGAACGATCTGCCGCCGTCGCCTCCAGGTGAGCCGCTGCGAGGTGTGGCCAGCGGCCGCTGCGTCGACGTACCGGGCTGGTCGACGACGAACGGCACGGCCCTGAATCTGTGGGACTGCAACGGCGGTGGCAATCAGTCCTGGAACTGGACCGCCGACAAGCAGTTGACGATCTACGGCAGCAAGTGCATGACGATCGGCGGCGACGGATCCAGCGCGGGCAGCCCGGTCATCATCACCGACTGCACGGGTGCGCCCAACCAGGCCTGGGAACTCCACGACGACCTGTCGATCACAAGCATCGGCTATCCCGACCTCTGCCTGGACGCCGCCGGTGCCGGAACGGGCAACGGGACACGGATCGACGTCTGGTACTGCAACGGGGAATCCAACCAGCAGTGGACCCGCTCATAACTGCCGGAGGCTCCGCGAAATGTCTGTCCGGTCGGGTCACGTCTTCGGTCTCGTTGGGTTGCGGAACAAGGGACGCCGCCCAACCCAGTCGGCAAGCACGCGCGACCATCGGCTGACCCTGCTCCGGCCCGTTCGGGGTGGGTGGTCTTGCCGGGCCCGCAGTTGGGACGCCAGTCGCCGTGCGCGCTGCGCCTGGATGATCGTCTCAGCGCGCTGCTTTGCTATCTCGGACGCATAACAGCGGAAGTAGGGGTCGATCACTTTCTCCCTCACATGATGGTGTTACGCCGGGTGTCATGTCCGACCGTGGATGTGCGCGTCCTCACGGGAGGCACAGCGCAGCGAACCTTCGACTAGGTCGTGTCTCCTAAAGATGTGGTGTGTGGTCGGCCAGTATTGGTTTCATGATCCGTTCAGGTGTGATCGACGATGGTTTGTGGTCTGTGATCGAGCCGGTTCTTCCTTGTGGGGATGGGCGTCA